>JAYTWT010000225.1:0-2628 GCA_043743295.1 Alphaproteobacteria bacterium
TCAGCCAAGCACGGTCTGCGCGCCCTGGCTCAGAGCATGGCGCGCGAACTGGCACCGGAGGGTATCCATGTGGCCCACGTGGTCATCGACGGACCCGTCGACGGCGTGTTCATTCGTAGCAATCGGACCGACGTTGACGCGATGGTGGCGCGTGACGAAGTGCTGAAGCCCGAAGATATTGCCGCGTCCTACGTGATGCTGCACCGGCAGAAGCGATCCGCCTGGACCCACGAGTTGGACGTGCGCCCCTGGACAGAAAAGTGGTGAGAATCAGATGAGCAAGCCTGTAACGATCGACTTCATCTTCGATTTTGGAAGTCCAAACGCCTACCTGTCGTGGAAGGTGCTACCGGATATTGCGGCACGGACGGGAGCCAGCATCAACTTGATCCCTTGCCTGCTGGGCGGCATCTTCAAGGCGACCAACAATCAATCGCCCATGGCCGCATTCGGCGGGGTGACGGGCAAACTGGCCTATGAAGGCCTGGAGACACGCCGGTTTGTCGCCAAGCACGGCCTGACTAAGTTCGCGTCCAATCCGCACTTCCCGGTCAATACGCTGACCATCATGCGCGGCATGGTCGCCGCCCGGCGGGCCGGGGTCGGTGAGGCCTATCTGGAGGTGGTGCTGAAGGCGATGTGGGAGGACGGCCAGAAGATGGACGACCCCGAGGTCATCGTCGGCGTGCTGAACGCGGGCGGGCTCGACGGTGCGGCCCTGGCCGCCGCGACTCAGGACCCGGAGGTTAAGGCGGAGCTGGTCGCCAATACCGAAGCCGCTGTGGCACGCGGCGTTTTCGGCATCCCCACCTTTTTCGTCGGCAGCGAGATGTTCTTCGGCAAGGACCGTTTGGGTCAGGTGGAAGACGAGGTCCTGCGGTAGTCGGCTTGATCTGTTGTCTACTGGCGGCCTTCCAGGATCGCTAAGGCCTGTTCGGCCAGAGCAGGCGTGCCGTTGATCGCCTCGCGCTCTGTCGCCGCCGTACCCGCCAGCACGCGGCGGTAGACACCTTGGCTGATCGACGCCAGGCGGAAGATGCCGAAGGCCATGTAGAACGGCCAATCCTCAATTTCCGACCGCCCCGTACGTTGGCAATAAGCGGCCACATAGTCGGCTTCGGTGGGGATTCCGCAGGTAGCGAAATCGACGCCGTCCAGGCTGCCCCAGCCCGGCGAGTGACTGCGCCAGATGAAGCTGTTGTAGGCGATATCGGCCAGCGGATGGCCGATGGTGGAGAGCTCCCAGTCCAGTACCGCAATGATCCGCGGCTCCGTGGGATGGTACATCACGTTTTCCAGGCGATAGTCGCCATGCGCAATTGTGACCGACTGGTCTTTGGGGATGCGGGCGGGAAAGGCTTCGATCAGCGCATCCATCGCGGGGATCGATTCCGACTCCGCGTCTCGGTATTGGCGGGTCCAGCGCGCAACCTGTCGTTCGAAATAGTTCCCGGGCCGACCGTAATCGCCCAGGCCGACCGCCTCGAAATCCACCTGATGCAGCTTGGCGAGCGTGGCGTTCAGGTCATCGTAGATTGCGGCCCGCTCCTTGGGCTCAAGTCCAGCCAGAGTCGCATCGCGGAAGATCCGACCCTCAAGGTAGTCCATCACGTAGAAGGTGGTGCCGATGACGTCCGGGTCTTCGCAGAGCGCACGCATGACCGGAACCGGGATGTGGCCCGCCAGGGCTTTCATGGCCCGATACTCGCGGTCAACCTGGTGCGCGCTGGACAGCAGTTGGCCGGGCGGCTTCTTGCGCAGAACATAGAGATGCCCGTCGCCAGCGGTCAGCAGGAAGGTGGGGTTGGACGCACCGCCCTGGAATTGCTGAACCTGCAAGGGTGAGACATAGCCAACAACATGTGCGGCCATCCAGGCGGCCAACTTCGCCTCGTCAAAGCGGTGGGCAGGGACAATGTCGCGAACGGGAAGGTCAGCCATGGCCCTATGCTGACCCAGATGCTCGCGAGGTCAACGCTGTCTCTGCGTCATTCGCATGCGAAAGAGGCGGGTGATCCGGGCCGTTGCGGGCAAGGCTAGGCCAGGATCACCCGCCACCCGTCAGGTACGGACCTGCGTGCGGAATCGCAGGCTCGCGCCCGCCAGACCAAACCCGACGATCATCATCGCCCAGGTTGTGGGTTCAGGGACCCCGGGGGTATCGGTGAAGGTGGTAATCACCAGTTGCGAGGCGTCTTCGTTGCCGGCGACAGCTTGCAGGAAGCCGGTGCCGCGCTGGCCATTTGAGAAGTCCACATAGACGGAAGCGCCGATGAGGTTGTTCCCAAAGATGCTGGGGGACGCGGCCATCGGGTCCGCTGGATCCACATCAAGGAGCCAGGTGAACGCCTTTCCCACCGTGAAGTTGGTGAAGTTCATGGAGAAGAAGGTCGCGCCATCGACCACGCTGACGGGAACGACCAAGCCCGTGTCGATGTCCGTTCCACCTTGTGGCGTGAAGGGCGTGCCGAGCGATCCGTTGCCGGGCGGCCCGCCGGTGTCCGGGTCAAACACCAGGCCAGTACTGAACAGGTCGAAGCCGAAGCTTAAGACCGTTTCGCCGGCAGTCGAATTATTGGTGATCGAGAAGGGGTTGGTGAAGGTGTCTCCATCGATGAGGAAGACCAG
>JAYTWT010000226.1:0-3816 GCA_043743295.1 Alphaproteobacteria bacterium
GTGACCAACGGGAACCCGCTGGGCCGCGTCGTGAAGGTGGGCGTGAAGAAGACCTTCTAAAGGTCGCCGCCGTCCAAGATAGATCAGGGGCGCTGGGCAACCAGCGCCTCTTTTCTTTGGACGCTTAGGGCCGCGCCCGGCTGGGCAGGGCTTTGATCTCATCGAGGGTCAGTTTGCGCACCGTCTTCACCGGACAGCGCATCGGGCCGATGGGCGAGGGCGCAATGATTTCGGCGTCCAGGCCATCGCAGATGTGCGAGCTGCCCCGCGACACCACGGCGATCTTCTGCGTCCAGTCGATGTCAGTGCAGCGGCCCAGCATTTCGAGCTGATAGACATCGCGTACGCCGACCCGCAGGTTGACGATCCGGTCGTCGGTCGAGGCAAAATTGTTCACCTGGTGGGTCCAGAAACACTGGCTACGCGCCTTGGTGGCGGGCTTGGCGTCGCTGGGTGCCTTGGCCGCTGCAGGTGCAAGGCTGATCATGCCCATGACGGCGATCGCAAGGGTAGTTTTCCAGATCATCTCAGGTCCTTTGCAAATAAGGCCCGTCCCCCGAGGCGGGCATTATAACCGAAATGGCGCAGGCTAGGAACGGCCCCGTCGTGCGGCTCTGACAGCGAAGCGGTTCGGCTCCACCAGTGCAGCGGCGCTCAGGCTGATCGGCGAGGGCGCGCCCAAGGCCAGGGCCGCCACATGTTCGGCTAGTAAGGGCGCCAGCGAGAAACCGCGCGATCCGAAGCCGGTCAGGGCGAAGAGGCCCGGCAGGGTCAACGCTCCGGCGATCGGCAGGTTGTCCGGCGTCACCGCCCGCAAGGATGCCCGGCCCGCCAACGGCATCTCGGCAAGCCGGCTCGCCAGCTCGGGTAGGATGGTAGCGATCATGGCCAAGTTTCGCTCATGATCCTCCGCGCGTAACTCAACGCTCCAGTCGTCGCGGTCGTGGGTGGCCCCAAACAGCAGGCCGTCAGCCGTGGGTGCGGTATATCCGCCACCAGACATTACCGGTGCCGCGATGGGTGTGAGGGTCCAGCTGGCTTGCCCGCGCACCGGGCGTAGCAGCAGGTCCGGCGCAAGCTCTGCGTTCGCAAGAGCGGCGGCCAGGATCACGACGTCTGCCCTCAAGATCAGACCGCCAGCAGGATCTTCAAGACACCAGCCCGCCACGTCCGTGCGGATAGTCGCGACCTTTGCCCTAAGCACCGGGCTGGTCCACGCATGCAGGATCACCGCCGGATCGACGACCTGGCCGCGCGCGTGATCCAGCACCACCTCCGCGGTTCCTTCAAGCTGTCTCTGAGCGTCTTGTTGGGCCAACAGCGACAGATCGTGCGGCTCGAACAGATCGGCGGCGGCGATGCGGGTGAATCGCTCCGCGTCGCGCGGGTCGGCGGCAACCTGCAGCACGCCGGTATGGCGGACAGCACCGGGTATTTCAGCATAGAGGCGGGTCGCACGAACAAACGCTTCAGCGAACAGTTGCGCGGCCTCACCCAGGCCAGCGTCCAGGCGGGGCGTTACCAGGGCGGAGGGATTGCCGGATGCTCCCGCACCAGGGTGGTTGGTCTCAATCACCACCGCCTCGTCGCCAAGGGCTCGAACCGCACGGGCCGCCGCTGCGCCCGCGATACCGCCGCCAATGATGGCGACCCGGCGGGGGCGCGGCGGGTCTGCGGTGCCTGGAAGTACCGCCTCCAACCGCTCGCGCTTTCGCCCAAAGCCCGGTTGCTTGGTCACGGCAAAGCCTGCAGCCGTCAAGCCGCGCCGGACCTGTCCTGCCACGGTGAAGGTCGCGGCACGGGCACCTGGCGCGGAGCGGGCGGCCACGAGCGCCAAAACCTCATCCGACCACATGTCCGGATTGGCGGCAGGGGCGAACCCGTCGAGGAACCAGGCGTCAGCGTGGCCAGCCCAACCGCTGAGGGCGCTGACGACGTCCATCACGGCGACGTCCAGGACCGCCGCCCACTCCGGCAAATCGATGCGATAACGACCCCGGGCGCGACCGGGCCAGCGGCGCACCAGAGCCTCAGAGACCTCGGAAAGCTCCGGCCAGGCGCTGAGCGCACGGGCGGCGTCGTCAGCGGAGATGGGGTAGGCTTCAACCGAGAAAATGTGCAGCGTGCCGCCGGGGGGGTGGCTCTGTCGCCAGGTGTCCAGGAGGGCGGCGATATTGAGGCCGGTCCCGAACCCTATCTCACCGACAACAAATCGGTGCCGACCGGCCCAGGCCTCCGGCAGGCCACAGCCGGCAAGGAAGACCGCGCGGGCCTCGGCTAGGCCATCCTCCGCTGAGAAGTAAACGTCGTTGAACCTGCGGGAGCGCGGTTGGCCGTCCGCCGTCCATTCCAGGATGGCCTCCACCGGGGGAGGGGGCGGCTCGGCGGCGGTCATCCCAAGGTCCGGAACATGAAAAAAGGGCCGCCCCGAAGGACGGCCCTTTCATAACGCGTAACGCGTCGAGAAGCTTACTTCTTCTCAGGCGCAGCCGGGGTCGTCGCCATGGCGTCGGCAGCCGGAGCGGCCGGGGTCGTCGCCATCGCGTCGGCAGCCGGAGCGGCAGCAGCGTCGGTGGCAGCGGCAGCAGCAGCGTCGGCAGCCGGAGCGGCAGCAGCTTCAGCAGCCGGAGCTTCGGCCGGAGCCTCTTCCTTCTTGGTGCAAGCGGTGAGGCCCAGCAGGGCGACGGCGGCACCGGCGACGAGCGCGCCGCGTAGCAGTTCCTTGGTCATGTCACATATCCTATGTTCGGAGAGCAAAGCGCCAGACGGACCGTTTGACCCCCAGAGAGGACGCAACGACGACCAACGCATTCGGCAGAGATACGCTGGTCCCCGCGGAATTGGCAAGTCATAAAATCACGCGTTTGTGATCACTTTATTTAGCCTTTTGAGGTTTGGCCCGCCCCCTGAAGCGGCAGGCCGTAAAATCAGGCCTCCATCGGCACGTTCGACAGCGCTTCTTCCAACTCCAGGAAGCTGGGCTGAGCGCCGCTGGGCACGTTGCCACGCCCGATTTCCACGGAAATCTGGGCGGCGTTGCCATGCAGGTGGGCGACCAACACGGCTTGGATGATGCGGTAGAAGGCGCCTTCTTCGTCGACCACATCCTTCATGCGGGTGCCGAACGGACCGACCAAGCCATAGGCCAGGAACACGCCCAGGAAGGTGCCCACCAGGGCCGAGCCGATCATCTCGCCCAGCACTTCCGGCGGCTCGGTGATCGAGCCCATGGTCTTGATCACGCCCAGCACGGCGGCGACGATGCCCAAGGCAGGCAGGGCGTCGGCCAGGTTGGTGATGGCGTGGCTGGGGCCCAGAGCTTCGTGGTGGTGCTTTTCGAGCTGTTTCTCCATCGCATCCTCGACTTGGTGGGGATCCTCCAAATTCATGGTCATCATCCGCAGGGTGTCGCAGATGAAGTCGATGGCGAAGTGGTCCTTCTGAATCTTGGGAAAACGCGAGAAGATCGAGCTCTCTTTCGGGTTTTCGATATGGCTCTCGAGCGCGATCACGCCCTTGGACTTCATGGTCTTGGTCAGCAGGAACAACAGCGACAACAGGTCGCGGTAGTCTGCGGGTTTCCATTTCGGACCGCTGAAAATCTTGCCCAAGCCGCCGCCCGTCGACTTAATCACCGACATCGAGTTGGAGATCAGGAACGCGGCGACACCCGCGCCGCCGATAGCTGCCATCTCGTGAGGCGCGGCGTGCAGAATGACGCCGATGTTCCCGCCCGTCAGGATGTAGCTGCCGAACACCATGGCGAACAGCATGACGATGCCGATGATCTGGAACATGAACTCTCCCGGGGCCAGG
>JAYTWT010000227.1:0-1990 GCA_043743295.1 Alphaproteobacteria bacterium
TCGGCGGAGATCTCCGACAGCACGCCGTCGGCAGGCGCGGCGACCTCCAGGCTCACCTTGTCGGTCTCCAGCTCCACCAGAATCTCGTCCTTGCGAACCGCGTCGCCGGCCTTCTTGGCCCAGCGAGCGACGGTCGCCTCAGTGACGGATTCACCCAGCGTCGGGGTCATGATGTCAGCCATCGGGGGGTCTGGCTCCTAGGATCAGGTCAAAAGCTGGGTCAGCGTCAGGCGAAGGCTTCGGTCAAGAACGTCTCGAGTTCCTTCTGGTGGCGGCTCATCAGGCCCGCGGCCGTGGAGGCCGAGGCCGGGCGGCCGACATAGCGGGCGCGCTTGGCCCTGATCTTCATCCGCTCCAGCGTCAGTTCCAGCCACGGATCGACAAACTGCCAGCCGCCCATGTTCTTGGGCTCCTCCTGGCACCAGACCAGTTCGGCGTTCTTGAAGCGCTTCAGTTCGTTGGTCAGCGACTTCAGCGGCCAGGGATAGAACTGCTCAAGCCGCAGGATGTAGACGTCGTCGCGGCCCGACTTGGCGCGCTGCTCAACAATGTCGAAATAGACCTTGCCGGAACAGAGGATCACCCGGTTCACCTCCGCATCTGGCTTCAGGCGGACGCCGCCGACCTCGCATTCGGCCTCCGCGCCATCCAGCATTACCCGGTGGAACCCGGTGCCCTCAGCCATATCGGCCAGGTTCGACACCGCCCGCTTGTGACGCAGCAGCGACTTGGGCGTCATCACGATCAGCGGCTTGCGGAATTCCCGCAGCAACTGGCGGCGCAGGGCGTGGAAATAGTTGGCCGGAGTGGTCGGATTGATCACCTGCAGATTGTCCTCGGCGCAAAGCTGCAGGAACCGCTCCAGCCGCGCCGACGAATGCTCCGGCCCCTGACCCTCGTAGCCGTGCGGCAGCAGCAGAACGAGGCCGCTCATCCGCAACCACTTTCGTTCGCCCGATGAGATGAACTGATCGATCACCACCTGGGCGCCGTTCACGAAATCCCCGAACTGCGCCTCCCAGAGCGTGAGGGTGTCCGGATCGGTCAGCGAAAACCCGTATTCGAACCCCAGCACCGCCTCTTCCGACAGCGCTGAATCCAGCACCTCGAAGTGCGCCTGGCCGGGGCCGAGATTGCGCAGCGGAAAATAGGTCTCCTCTGTGTTCTGGTCGACCAGGCCGGAATGCCGCTGGCTGAAGGTGCCCCGCACGCTATCCTGGCCGGAGAGCCGGACGGGATAGCCCTGATCCAGCAGGCTGGCGAAGGCCAGGGATTCGCCGGTCGCCCAGTCGATCCCCGCACCCGTCTCGATCGCCTCGCGGCGGGCAGCGACAACCCGCTCCACGGTCTTGTGCGGCTGCACCCGGTCGGGGATGCTGGTCACCTTGAGGCCCAGGTCCAGCAGCTTCTGGCGGGGCACGCCGGTGGCATGCCGCTCGTCGCCGGAGGGCAGCTTCAGACCCGACCACTTGCCGTCCAGCCAGTCGGCCTTGTCGGCCTTGTAGCTCTTGCCGCCCTCGAACTCGGCGTCGAGGTAGTTGTCGAACTCGGCGATCCAGCCGTCGACATCGACCTGTGTCGCCACGCCTTCGCCGACCAGGCGCTGGGCGTAGATATCGCGCACGCTCGGGTGGCCCTTGATCTTCCGGTACATCAAGGGCTGCGTCATAGTCGGATCGTCACCCTCGTTGTGACCGAACCGGCGATAGCAGAACATGTCGATGACCACGTCCTTGCCGAACATCTGGCGGTATTCGGTGCCCACCTTGGCGGCGAAGGTCACGGCTTCGGGGTCGTCGCCGTTGACGTGGAAGATCGGGGCTTCGACCATCAGCGCCACATCGGACGGATAGGGCGAAGATCGCGAATTCCGCGGGCTGGTGGTGAAACCGATCTGGTTGTTGACCACAAAATGCATCGTCCCGCCGACGCCGTAGCCGCGCAGCCCAGACAGCGCGAAACACTCCGCCACCACACCCTGGCCGGCAAA
>JAYTWT010000228.1:0-1530 GCA_043743295.1 Alphaproteobacteria bacterium
CCGCCCGCGCCGGTGATGACGACGGCGCGAACGTTGGGGTCCATCGCCAGTCGCGGCGCGGCGGCGGAGAGGGCCGACAGCATCTCGCCGGTCAGGGCGTTGCGCGCCTCCGGACGGTTCATCGTCAGGGTGGCGATGCCGTCCTCGAAGGTCTCGATCAGCTGGTCGGTCATGAGGTTGTCGTCCTTGTTCGGAAGCGGGCGTCTGGAGTTCGGCCGTCAGCCTAGTACCTGGAATCACAGATCGCTGACACGCTGGCCTTTGAGTGGTCTCTGGCGGACCTTTGCCTTGGTCCAGGCGAAGGGCTTTGGGTTGGCGTTGTAGGCTTCGATGAAGTGATCCATGTGCTGGCGGAGCTGTTTGACCGAGGTGAAGGAAGCCTTGGACAGGGACTTCTTCTGCAGGATGGAGAACCAGATCTCGACCTGATTGAGCCATGAGGCGCTGGTTGGCGTGAAGTGGAAGGCCACCTTGGGGTGCGCCTCCAGCCAGGTGTCGTTGTTCTTGTGGGTGTTGAGATTGTCGAGGATGACGTGGAGTTCCTGGTCAGGATAGGTGGCGACCACCTCGTCCATGAAGTCGAGGAACTCCAGACGCCGCCTGCGCTTGGTGTGGGTGGCGGTGACCCTGCCGGTGGCCACCTCGAAAGCCGCGAACAGGGTGGACGTGCCATGGCGCTTGTAGTCGTGGCTGTGGCCGCTGAGGGCCCGGCCGTTGGGCAGCTTCAGATAGCCCTGCGCCCGCTCAAGGGCCTGGATCGACGGCTTCTCGTCGACGCAGATCACCACCGCGTTCCGGGGCGGCGCCATGTAGAGCCCGACCACGTCGGCGGCCTTGGCGACGAAGTCCGGATCGCGGCTCTCGCACCAGGACTTGCTGGCCGCCAGATCGAGCTTCTGCGCGCGCAGCACCCGCCAGACGTGCTGGGTATGCACATCGCCCAACTCGGCGGCGATCAGCGGCCCCGTCCAGCGGGCGAACCCCGCCGGCGGCGGCCGATCCAGCACCGCAAGAACCCGCCGTCCCGTCTCGGCGTCGTACTTGGCCGGCGGCCCAGGGCGCGGCTTCTCCGCCAGTCCCCCAAGCCCCTCGCGCGCATAGCGACCGCGCCAAAGGCTCACCGTGCGCGGCATCACCCCCACCGCCTTGGCGATCGAGCGCGTCGAGCGCCCCTCGTCAGCCAACAGCACAATCCGTGCTCGAAGCACGTCACGCTGCTCCGACGTCGGGGCCCGAACCCGAGCCTCCAGAACAACACGATCCTCCGGCGTCAGCCGGACCAAAGCAGCCTTGGGAACCATCCCAATGCTGAATCATGAATCAGACAATCGTGGAAGCCGGTACTAGGTGTGGATGGTCAGCAGGTTGTCCTCACAGCGGAGTTCGCCCTGATGTCTTGACGGCCAGTTTTGCTCCGGCGGGAGCCCTGCTCAAGGACCGCTTCGCGGCCGCGCAGCGGCGACCCCGCAGGGGTCGTCCTTGACCAGGTCGTCCGTCCGGAGCGCATCATTCCATCAAGGGCTTCAGGGC
>JAYTWT010000229.1:0-2132 GCA_043743295.1 Alphaproteobacteria bacterium
GCGGGAAACGCGGCGCGCCGGTCCGACGGGTTGCCAGCTTGGATGGGGTCGTTCAGCGACAAGATCTGGATTGGCCCTGGATTTGACGCCAGCGATGCGGAGGTCGCCCTGGCGTTCGACGAAAGCCAAATCTTCCCCTCCGACGCTGAAGGCTAGCGACGCGCCTTGGACGTTCTGCTCGATACCCGCGTGTTGCTCTGGACGCTGACCGCGCCGGATCGCCTTGGCGGTTCCGCGAAGGCCGTCCTGGCGGACCCCCAGACGCGATTTCTGGTCAGTGCGGCAACCCTCTGGGAGATCGCGATCAAGCAGGCGCTTGGCCATTTGCGGGCGCCGGAGGAACTTCCCGATCTCCTGGAGGCGCAAGGGTTCTTGTCGCTGCCGGTCCGCGCAGAGCACGCCTGGAGGGTTCGTAGCCTGCCCCTGCATCATCGTGACCCGTTTGACCGCCTGCTGGTCGCGCAGGCGCAAGTCGAGAAACTCTGCCTCGTCACCCATGATCGGCGACTTGAGCGCTACGACGTGAGGATCATCCGAGCATGAGCGACCCTGTTGAGATCGTGATTTTCGACCTGCTGGCCAAGGTGGCGCCCGGCAAGTCGGTCGGGCCGGAGGACGTCGCGCGCGCGTTCGATCCGCAAGGCTGGCGGCGCGCCTTGGGCAAGGTGCGCGCGGTGTCGATCGGCCTGGCGCGGGGCGGGCGGCTGGTGATCACGCGGCATGGCAAGCCCGCCGATCCGGACACCTTCAAGGGCGTCTATCGCCTTCGGCTGCCAGATGTTCCAGAACATGCGCCAACGCCACAATCCCCTCAGGAGACTTCCGAATGATCCTCTATGGCTCGCCACTGTCGCCCTTCGTGCGCAAGGTCCTGGCCTATGCCGCCGAGAAGGGCATTGAGCTGGAAATGCAGGCCGCCGGCATGGGCGGCGGTCCGCCGGAGTTCAAGCTGGCCAGCCCGTTCGGCAAGATGCCCGGCTTCAAGGACGGCGACTTCCTGATCTCCGATTCTACGGCGATCATCACCTATCTTGAGGCGCTGAGGCCGGACCCCAACCTCATTCCCACCGAGCCCCGCGCGCGGGCCCGGACCATCTGGTACGAGGAATTCGGCGACACCATCGTGATCGGGGCGGCGGGCGCGATGTTCTTCAACCGCCTGGTGTCGCCGAAATTCCTCGGTCGCGATGGCGACGAGGCGGCCGCGGCCAATGCCGAGGCAAACCTGCTGCCGCCGGTGCTGGAATATCTGGAGCGGACAATTCCCGCCTCCGGCTATCTGGTGGAGGACCGCCTGACCCTTGCGGACCTCGCGGTGGCCACCGGCTTCGTCAACCTGCAGCACCTAGGCTGGACCGTGCAGGCCGCCACGCACCCCAAGACGGCGGCCTATG
This sequence comes from Alphaproteobacteria bacterium, assembly GCA_043743295.1. Classification (GTDB taxonomy): domain Bacteria; phylum Pseudomonadota; class Alphaproteobacteria; order Caulobacterales; family Caulobacteraceae; genus Phenylobacterium. Next base: position 1,395 of record JAYTWT010000229.1, read on the forward strand.
TCGCCGCGATGCTGGCGCGTCCGTCGTTCGCTACCTGGGTCACTCAGGAGAAAGCGATGTTGGGCGGCTAAGGCGTCTGACCGTGTCTCGGTTGCCGCGCTGCGGCTCAGCGTTTGGGCTAGTCGCCGCCCTGGCGTTGCTGCTCGCCGCGTGCACGCCACTGGCGGTCCAGCAGGCCGCGCGGCCGGATCTGACGTTTAAGGGACCGCGCCTTGAGGCCGATGAGGTGGTCAGCTTCGACGGCGCGCGGCTGGGGCTCACCGTCTGGCCGGCGGAGCGCGAGCCCTGGGCGGTGATCGTCGCCGTCCACGGCATGAACGACTACGCCAACGCCTTCCACTTCGCCGCTCCGGAATGGGCGCGGGCCGGCGTTACGACCTATGCCTACGATCAACGCGGCTTTGGCCGTTCCCCCGGCCGTGGCGTCTGGGGCGGCGAGACGCTGATGGTCGAAGACCTGCGCACCGTGACGGCGCTGGCGCACGCCCGCCATCCCACAGCGCTGATCGCGGTGGTGGGCGAGAGCATGGGCGGGTCGGTGGCGGTCACGGCCTTCGCATCGGACAACCCGCCGCTGGCTGATCGGTTGGTGCTGCTATCGCCCGGGGTCTGGGGGTTTCGAGCGCAGCCGCTGGCCAACAAGACGCTGCTCTGGCTTGCCGCAAACTTCACCGGTTCCAAGGTCTACAAGCCGCCGCGCTGGCTCACCCAGCGGATCTTTCCAACCGACAATCGCGA
>JAYTWT010000230.1:0-2234 GCA_043743295.1 Alphaproteobacteria bacterium
GGCAACAAGACCCGCAAGCTGGAGTTCCTGGTCGGCGACGCCATGTCCAATGACGCGGACACCCTGGTCACCCAAGGTGCCATCCAGTCCAATCATGTACGCCAAACCGCGGCGGCGGCGGCGCGCTATGGCATGGCCTGCGAGATCATCCTGGAGGCCCGCACCGGCTCCAACGCCCTGGACTACAACCGCTCGGGCAATGTGCTGCTGGATGAGCTGCTGGGTGCCAAGATCCGTACCGTTCCCGGCGGCACCGACATGGTCCAGGCCCTGGCCCAGGTCGCGGAGGAGGTTCGCGACGCGGGCGGACATCCCTATGTGATCCCGGGTGGCGGTTCCAACGCCATCGGCGCGCTCGGCTATGCGGAATGCGCCCTGGAACTGGTGACCCAGGCCAACGACATGGGCCTGCAAATCGACCGCATCGTCACCGCCACCGGCAGCGCCGGTACCCACGCCGGGCTAGTCGCCGGGCTGGCGGTGATGGGCGCGGATATCCCGGTGCTGGGCATTGGCGTGCGCGCGCCCCGTGAAACCCAAGAGGCCAACGTCTTCCGTCTGGCCCAGGAAACCGCCGCCTTGCTGGGCCATGCCGACCGGGTCACCCGCGACCAGGTGGTGGCCAATTGCGACTACGTGGGTGCCGGCTATGGCCTGATCGACGCCGCCGTCATCGACGCCTTGAAAATCATTGCCCGCAGCGACGCCATCCTGCTGGACCCGGTCTACACCGGCAAGGCGATGAAGGGCCTGATCGCCCTGGCCAAGGCCGGCGAGTTCGACGGCGAGACCGTGGTCTTCCTGCACACCGGCGGTGCCCAGGGCCTGTTCGGCTATCAGACCGAGCTGGAGGGCAACCTGTGAGTCAAACGCCTCAACTGATCCTTGGCGTCCTGGGCGGCATGGGGCCTGCCGCGACGCTGGAGTTCCTCACCCGCGTCCAGGCCTACACGCCCACCGAAAAAGAACAGGACCACATCCGGGTCATCGCCGACATCAATCCCAAGACCCCCGACCGCAATGTGCCCGGCTCCAACCCTGGCCTGGTCCTGGCCGAGATGGCCGGGGCGCTGCAGGGCGCGGGTGCCCAGGTGCTGGCCATGCCGTGCAACACCGCCCACGCCAATGCCGACATCATCCAGCGCGCCTCGGGCCTGCCGCTGATCGACATGATCGGCCTCGGTGCCGAGGCGGCCAAGCGCAGCGGCGCTATGCGGGCCGGTGTGCTGGGCACCAAGGGGGCGCACCGGCTCTATCGCGAGTACCTGGCCGCGCGGGCCATGGGTATGGTCGCCCTGCCGCCGGAGCAGCAGGAGGCCTTCATGGTCACCCTCTATCGGATCAAGGCCGGCGACCTGGGCGACGACGTCAAGCGCGAGGTGGCTGGCTACGCGAACGCCCTGCGCGACCTGGGCGCCGAGGTGCTGATTGCGGGCTGCACCGAGGTGCCCCTGGTGCTCTCCAAAGGCGACACCAAACTGGACCTGATCGACCCCGGCGACCTGCTGGCCAAACGCGCCGTCGCCGTCTGCATGGGCTGGGAACCGCTGCCGGTGGGGGTGGGGTAACGCCTCGAAACGCGAAACCGCCCTTCAGCTCGCCGCTGACAGCTTCAAGCCCGCCGACCGGGCAATCGCCAGCAAGGTCGAGAGCGTGGGGTTCCCATCCGGTCCGGTAGCGCGGTAGATCGCCTCGCGGCTGAGCCCGGTGTCGCGGGCCATCTGGGTGACACCCTTGGCGCGGGCGATCATGCCCAGGGCAGCGGTCACCACCTTGGCGTCGCCGCTGGCCAGCGCATCGGCCAACAGTTCGGCTTGGAGCGCCGGTGTGTCGAGCGCGTCGGCCGCGTCAAACGGCAGGGTTTTGAACGCCATGGTCAGTCCTCCAGGTTTTGGGCGATAAGATGGGCCCGCGCGATGTCCCGGGCTTGGCTGCCCTTGTCTCCGCCGCACAGCAGGATCACCAGGACCGCACCGCGCCGCACGAAATAGACCCGGTAGCCCGGGCCGTGGTCCACCCGAAGTTCGCTGAGGCCATGCCCGACAGGTTTGGCATCCCCGAACAGCCCGATCTGTACGCGGGCGATCCGCTGCTTGATGCGCTTTACGGCCAAGGCGTCGCGCAGCGACACCAGCCACGCGGCGAATTCCTCCGTCTGGCGAACCTCGATCACAACAGCTTATCTGGAGTAGCCGCGATCAATCGTCAACTAAAATACACAGTCATCGAGGTGG
>JAYTWT010000231.1:0-5082 GCA_043743295.1 Alphaproteobacteria bacterium
CAGTTCAGACACCAGGGCCCGCACCTGATCCGGCGTCTCGATGTTCCGCGCGAACAGGATGAACCCCCAGGGACGAACGTCGGAATAGAACCGCCGCTCGGCGTCGGTCAGAGTGGGACCAGAGCATCCCAGGATGCAGGCCGAAGGGCTCAACGGACGAAGCAGCTTTTCCCAGAGGCCTGAAGCTTGGCGCAAAAGGCCTGCGCATCGCCCTTGGACGCAAAACCGGTGACAAAGGTGCGATAGAGTGTGCCGCCCTCGATCTTCTGCACGCTCTTGCCCTTGCCGGCGGCCATCCCAGGCGCAGCCGCGACGGCGTCGCCCCAGGCCTTGTCCGCGAGCGCTGGTGACCCAACCGCTCCGATCTGAACGACTGCCCCCCCACTCGCGGCGGCCTTAGGATCCGGGGTCGGCGCTTTCGCGACGACGGGCTTGGGCGTTGTCACAGGTTTAGGCATTAGCGCCTCGACCTTGGTCACAGGCGCCGGCGGCTTTTTGACTTCCGGTAGCTTGGCAATGAGCGGTTTCGCAGCCGGCGGCGCGGCGATGGCAGGCTTTAGGGATTGCGCCACGCTAGCCTGCGTAGGAGGTGGCACCGTTACAGTGCGCGCGGGGGGCAGAGCCCGAATTTGCGGCTGCTCAGGTGGCGGAACGAACCTAGGTTCGGGCGGCGCAGCGTCAGAGGCGTTCGGCGCATCAGCACGATAGATCTGCAGGCTCGCCGCAGGGTCCTGGGGCTGGGCTTCATTCGGCGCGGCCGAGCGAATAGCACCCACCGGCGCACCAACGACCACCGGAGCCTCTGCCGCCTCCCGCACACCGGAGCGATAGAAAACAAACACGGCAGCCACGACCGCGGCCAACACCAGCACGCTGAGGATCAGCGTCACGGGAATGGGAGACGCTCCACGCACCGGCTCGCGTGGATCAAAACTCAGCGGGGCATCCCCCGTCGGGGGTGCATAGGCACCGCGCTCATGGTCGGACATCGCTGAGCTCCGAAATTGCAGATTTTGCGCGCCGACCCGCAGTAGGCGAATCGCTTGCAATACGATTACTTTACCCAAGGTCGACCGGTCTGGTGCGGCATCCCGCGCCGATTTCTGTGGGCGCACCCCGTCTGGTCGTCAGATCGGGCGATCCAGACCCTCAAGGTCGCTGGTATCCATGCCGTAGCGATAGAAGGCTGAGCGAAGTTCGCGCAACTCATCCGACCCGATTTTGCCGGCTCGTAGATGAATTTCCAGGTCCCGGCCACGTGTGCCGACCCGTTGCACTGCACCGATCTTACGCACCCAACCGAAGAATGCGGTCTCGTCCCCCGCCGAATGGAAAATCGGGCCGCGCACCGTCAGAATCGCCAAGCGTCTAGTTCCAGACGTCGAGGTGGAACAGCTTGCGGTGCTCTTCGATGGCGTAGCGATCCGTCATACCGGCAATGTAATCGCAGACAACACGGGCACGCCCCGCATCATCCCGCCCCTCGGCGCGGGTATACCACTCAGCGGGCAGAACATCCGGCTCTCCCATAAACAGCTGGAACATCTCGGCCAGGATCCGCCGCGCCTGACTTCGGGTGCGGTTGACCCGCCAGTGTCGATACATCCGTTCCATCAGGAACAGCCGCAGTTGGCCCAAGTCCTCAGCCATGTCGCGCGAGAAGGCCACCAAGGCGCGGCCTAGCATCCGGACCTGCTCAGGATTTTCGACCCCGCCGGCCTTGGCGCGGTGGCGCGTCTCGGCCAGCACATCGTCGACCATGGCACCGATCATCCGGCGTACGGCCTCCAGACGTAAGATCCCCGGTTCACAATCTGGATAGTCTTTGCGGGCGCTGAGCACGTGGGGGCCGATCAGAGGTACGGCGACCAGTTCGTCCAGATTGAACAATCCGGCCAGCACCCCGTCGTCCACGTCGTGATTGTTGTAGGCGATGTCGTCGGCAAGTGCGGCGACCTGCGCCTCCGCCGAGGCCCAGGTGTCGAGCCGAAGCCCGTACTGCGCGTCGAACTCGGAGATCGCGCTCCACGAGGGCTTGGCCAACTGGTCGATTACCGGGCCGTTGTGCTTGATCACCCCTTCCAGGGTCTCCCAGGTGAGGTTGAGGCCGTCGAAACGTGGGTAGCGGCGCTCCAGCTTGGTCACGACCCGGAACGTCTGGACGTTGTGGTCGAAGCCGCCGAAATCCTGCATCTGGATCTGCAGTTCATCCTCGCCGGCGTGGCCGAATGGCGGGTGGCCCAGGTCGTGGCCTAGTGCGATCGTCTCGGCGAGATCAGCGTCCAGCCCCAAAGCGGTCGCCAGGGACCGTGCGATTTGCGCGACCTCCAGCGAGTGGGTCAGGCGAGTGCGAAAATGGTCGCCCTCATGCGCCACGAAGACCTGGGTCTTCTCCTTAAGCCTCCGGAAGGCGGTGGAATGTATGATCCGGTCACGATCGCGGGCGAAGTCGGTGCGCGTGAGGCTGTGCGGCTCAGAAACCTTGCGGCCGCGCGAGACGGCGGCATCCTCGCCATAAGGTGCGCGCGTGGGAAAAGGTGAGACCATCAGACCATTCTAACTCAAGGCCTCTTGGTCGAAGCCACCAAGACCCTCATATAGGTATATCGATAGGTTCGTCTAACAGACCATGATCAGCACAGGCCTCACCCTCTCGCCGTCAGCGGCCAAGCGCATCCACGCCATCGGGGCCAAGGAAGGCCGCCCGGTCATGCTGCGCGTAGCTGTCGAAGGCGGTGGCTGCTCGGGATTTCAGTACCAGTTCGACCTGGTTGACGCAGTTGAGCCGGACGATCATCGGATCGAATGCGATGGCGCAGCGGCCTTGGTCGATGACATGTCTTTGGCCTTCCTCAAGGGCTCCGAGATCGACTTCATCGATGAACTGGCCGGTGCCGAGTTCAAAATCCGCAACCCCAACGCAAAATCCAGCTGCGGCTGTGGGGTAAGCTTCTCAGTCTAAGGGCGAGTCGAACTCAGCAAACCTATCGCTTGGCTGCCGCGTTCTGACCAAACACCACGTCCTTCGGCGGTTGAAACAGCTCGGGGCGGTCGGCCAATCCCGACTGATAGGCATCATACCTTAACGCGAAGACCACCCGCCCCTGACGTGAGTAGCTGATTACCAACGGCGCTTGGCGATCCGGGTCCATCAGGATCGCCACGCTCTGGTCGCCTATCGCCAGACCATAGGCCGAGGCTTTGATCGGCCCCCAGCGCGCGTCTCCGATGGGCTGCGGCGCAAAGGCGGTGATGAAGCCGGCCTCGCAACCAAACTCCAACGTCCGGAACGCCGCTGGCAGATTGGGGCTCATCGGTAGAATCGGCGCCTTGACCTCCAGCACCGGGCCAGGATCGACGCCCCGCTGGCCTTGGCGGCTGGATTGGTTGAACGTCCAGATGTCGGGCTCGGATACGATCACTGACCCTGCGGCACCCCCGCGGCTCGGGTCGGGCGATTCGTCATTGCGGAAGTATTTCGCGCCCTGGCGCCAGATCGCGCGGGGCTGGGCCCGCGCATCCGATGCCGCCATCCCCGGCGAGATATCGCGAACCACCATGCTGACCAGTTGCGGCGGCGCGCAGGTCGCGGAAATCGGCGCAGTGGAGGGACCCGCGATGGTCGGCGGTGCCTGAGCCCAGGCCGGGCTCGTCAACCCGGCCAGGGCCACCGCCGCGATAAACCGCCTATCGGGATGAAGTCGCAGGTTCATAGGTGATCCCTTCCGGGCGCCGGAACAGCTCTGGCGCATCCGGCAGGCGGGATTGATAGATGTCATAATGGATCACTAGCACCGTACGGTCGCCGCGATAGTAGGCCACTTCCAGCGGCGCGCCTTTCGGTCCGGACACAATCTCCAGGCGATGGGGTCCGCTCACCAACACCCGGACCTTGCCCGTCACGCTGCCCACCTGACGCGTTCCAGCGTCATAGCCACGGCGCTCGGCGAACGCAGCCTCACAGCCGAATTCCAGCTCGACGAATTCGGGAGGTACCCCCTGCCCAGCCACGATGGGCGCATGTGCGATCAGGCTCGGTCCCGGATCAACGATGTGGCGCCCCGTCCGATCTGCAAGGTTGACCATCCAGATATCCGGCTCAGCGACCACCGACAGCAGATGGGCACCCTGGGTGGGATCAGCGGCTTCCTCGATACGGATGTATCGGTCCCCTTGCCGATAGAGCGTGACGGGGGCCGCGCGGAACGTTCCGGGCGCAATGTCGGGGCCGACAGATCGGGTGACGACCTTCGTCAGACTGGCCGGCGCGCAGGTCTCTGCTGCAACCGGCATGGCCACCAAAGCAAGTGCGAAAACCAGGAACAGTGGTCTCATTGCGTCCTCATCTTCGCAGCGCCTTGAGGCAAAGCCCACACCCCTCTAGCCTCTGACCCCTTAACGGAGCCGTCAATGCGTATCGCGACGTGGAATGTGAACTCGGTCAACGCACGGCTCGAAACCGTCTTGCGATGGTTCGAGGAGGCGGCCCCCGACGTTGCCTGCCTGCAGGAAATCAAGTGCGTTGACGAGAAGTTCCCGGCCGAAGCCTTTGAACGCCTGGGTTACAATGTCGCTGTTCATGGCCAAAAAACCTACAACGGCGTTGCCCTGCTGTCGAAGACACCGATGGAGGATATCCAGCGCGGCTTGCCAGGCGACCCCAGCGACGAACAGGCGCGCTACATCGAGGCCGTGATTTCTGGCCCTCAACCGGTCCGCGTAGGATGCCTATATCTGCCCAACGGCAATCCGGCGGCCACCGAGAAATTCCCCTACAAGCTGGCCTGGATGGCGCGCCTGAACGCCCGTGCCCGCGACTTGCTGACCTTGGAAGAACCTTTCGCCTTGTTGGGCGACTACAACGTCATTCCCGAGCGCCGCGATGCGGAGTTCCCGGACAACTGGACGGGCGACGCCTTGACCCAGCCTGCAAGCCGAGCCGCGTTCCGAGCGCTGAAGAACCTGGGGTTGACGGAGGCCTATCTGCAGGCGGATGGCGCGCTCGGAGCCTATACGTTCTGGGACTATCAGGCGGGCGCCTGGCAACGGAACAACGGCATCCGCATCGACCATGCTCTGCTC
>JAYTWT010000232.1:0-3289 GCA_043743295.1 Alphaproteobacteria bacterium
AAGGGCCAAGGTCTATGATATTGATGTAAATGAACTTTTCCTGAAGTTCTCATCTAGCAGCCCTGTGAAGGAGGAGACGGGAACTTGGCATCCACCCCCCTCAACAGACGCACCCCCATGCAGCCCCTAGCCCTCATCCAGGTCGGACACGTCGCGGGCGCCTTCGGCATTCGCGGCGAAATCCGCATCACCGCCTTCACCGGCGATCCGCTCGCCTTGGTGCAGTTCAAGACCCTGCTGCGTGAAGACGGCACCCCCGCCCTGACCCTAACCTCGGGCCGCGTCGCCAAGGGGGCGGTCATCGCTCAGGCCCGCGAGGTCACCACCCGCGACGAGGCCGAGGCCCTGCGCGGCCTGAAACTGTTCATCCCGCGCGATCGGTTACCCGCGCCCGATGACGACGAATTCTACATCACCGACCTGATCGGACTGGCCGTCGTCAGCGCCGACGGGGAACCAATGGGCCGCGTGAAGGCCTTGCAAGACTTCGGTGCCGGCGACCTCCTGGAAATCCAGCCGCCACAAGGCCCCAGCTGGTACCTCCCCTTCACCCTCGCCAACGTCCCCGAAGTGCGCATCGCCGACGGCATCGTGGTCGCGGTGAAGCCGGACGAAACGGAGTAGCAGGCAGCCGCGCCGCACCCCCAAACCCCGCTCATCCCGGTGAATACCGGGACCTAGATCATAAGTCTCCGCCAACCCGCAAAACGCATAGATTAACGCAGAACGACACGAAAACGCCGCCATCCGAAAGCTGTCGCCACGCCCTGTCGTTCAGTGTGTCCCGTGGTTCACATCGGAGGTGAGCGCCGCGTCGAAGCCGTAAGACTTTCCACCACGAACCCACACAAACGAACACGAACAGGTCAGGGAAACCCCGTTGGCCCTAGACCCTATCCAGAAGTAGGAATGGGCATGGCGTCGCCCTGGCCTTTCCAAGCGCGGCATGCGCGGCGTCTATCAGCACTGCTCGAAGAAACACCTGCATAGAATATCTGGCGGATTTCGATTTCCGATATTCCAACTACGCCGCGCTTAGCTTGGAAGACACGGCCCGCGCAGCGACGGCGTTGCAAGGCGCGATTGGCAAGCGTCTGACCTACGGGTCAACCAACGTCGCGCATTAATGCTTACTTAACCAACGACGCGAGAAATGCGCAGAGAGCGACGAGCGGAAGACAGCCTTCTCGAGAGCGAATGAGCAGAAAGTGGAGAAAACGCAAGAACGCAACGAGAGTCCGCTTGCGCCAAGCCAAATAATCGCGGATATGAAAAGGGCCCGAGCGAGGAATCGCTTCGGGCCCAATCCGGGGTCGACCAAAACTTGCCCGTCGCGGTCACCCCATCGCTAGGATGGCAATAATGTCTGACCCGCTAGAGGCGGTCAATGAGCTCGTGCGCATGTTCGTTCAGCTCGAACAAACGCGCCGCAAAGCTGGCGACGAGGAGTCAGCGCAGCTTCACTCGGCGCGCCACAACGCCCTTACCCTGCTTGTCGAAGAAGTTCTGGATCGCCGCCGCTGGATGACGCCAGTGCCGGCAAGCTACGGCGACATTTCCGACTTGCCCGATGAACTCCTGGCCCAGCTGAGCGGCATCAAAACCGACGAACTTGAGGATCAAATCTACGCCGTAGTGAAAGCGGCCGGCCCTGAGGTCGAATTGGACCGACTGCTGATCGAACTATTCCGTCGGTTCGGCGACGTGCACGAACGGCGCTTCATCAACAACAAGTGCTACCGGATGGCGCAGAAGGGCCTGATCTTCCCAGTTGCGGGCCGCAAGGGAATCTACACGCTGCAGCCGCCAGCCGCTCCTGAGCAAAGCCCGCCCGAGGCCAACAACGAGGAACAGCGGTTTGAGGTTTCCAGGGCCGAGGACTTCGACAACCTGACCGAAGAGGAAGACGACGATATCTTCTAAGGAAAACGCCCCGCCTTGGGGGCGGGGCGCTCCGGTGTTGGGCGTGGCAAGTGCGGGGTTCCGGCTACCCACCTGAGGCCCCGAGGGTGCAAGTCCCTCCACGTCCACCATCACTTAGTATCGAGCGTGAACATGGCAAAAGGATGTACGCGGGGCAACCCGCCTTGATAGGAAAGGATGCCCTCATGGCCGATCTGGCGGGGGAAAAGGTCGCCTACTTAGGCTTTTGTGGCCCAATCGACAGCGCCGGCGTTTCCCGGATCGCCGCGACACTAAACGGCGCCGTCAACGAGCAATACGATAGGGTTTATCTGTGCATGACGTCGCTGGGCGGATACGTCAGCGATGGGATTTATCTCTACAACCACATCCGGTCCCTACCGGTGAAGGTGACTCTTCACAACACGGGAACCATGGCCTCCATCGCGGCGACACTGTTCCTCGCGGCAGATGATCGCGTCTGCTCGCCGAACGCTGTCTTTATGATGCATCCGGTCACCTTCGGATCGAACGGGCCAATGGCCGCGCAGGCCCTTCAGGCGAACCTAGCTGCCGCCCTGAGCGACGAGGAGCGCACTGATACTATTCTGCGGGATCGCGCCGCTTTGCCCGGTGATATTTTGGCGAGGCGCCGGTTCACGGAGCTCTATATCCCCGCGCAGGATGCGTTGAAGTTCAGCTTGGTCCACCGGGTGGAAGACTTCGCTCTCCCGGCGGGCAACCAGATTATCCAACTTTGAGGGTGATGGCGTACCAGAGGGGAATATGCCCGGCTCCGGTGACACACTGATGCCGCTGTACATCTAGTTTCCCTAGTTCGTTGCGTTGGACCACGTAACGCTTAACAATGTCAAACCAGCGGCGACCGCCGCCCTCTTTGATGATATCGTGCCAGTTATGTCCGAAGACAGCCGAACCCGAGCCGAGAAGTTCGCCGACATGGCCCGCGAGCTAGAAGCGGACGAAGACGCCGAGCATTTCGAAGAGACGGCTGGGAAAATCGCGCCGACCGTACCTATAGAGCGCCTGAAGACGCCTGACTGATGGGCTGGATTATCGGCCTACTCGTCGCAATTGTCCTCCTAATCGGCGCGCAGGAGTTTCGCGACGCCCACACTCAAAAACTACTCGCGGCGATCCTTGAAGAGCTGCGCAAGACAAACCAGCGTTAGTTTGCAAAGTACATAATTGCCCGAGAAAAACAAAAACAAAAGAAGAACTTCTACGATTTCGGACGCCGCATCCGCATCAGGCCCTCCTGGGCGCAGGACGCCACCAGCACACCGTCCGAGGCGCGATAGATCGAACCAAGATTGAAACCTCTACCGCCCGACGCCGAGGGGCTTTCCTGGTGGTAGAGGTGCCA
>JAYTWT010000233.1:0-2511 GCA_043743295.1 Alphaproteobacteria bacterium
CGGACGATCTTGTTGATCGTCTCGATCATGTGCACCGGAATGCGGATCGTTCTTGCCTGATCAGCGATCGAGCGAGTGATCGCCTGGCGGATCCACCAGGTGGCATAGGTGGAGAATTTGTAGCCGCGGCGGTACTCGAACTTGTCGACCGCCTTCATCAGGCCAATGTTGCCTTCCTGGATGAGGTCCAGAAACTGCAGGCCGCGGTTGGTGTATTTCTTAGCGATGGAGATCACCAGGCGCAGGTTGGCCTCGACCATCTCCTTCTTGGCCTGCCGCGCTTCGCGCTCGCCCTTCTGGACGGTCTGGACGATACGGCGGTAGTCGTCGATCGGCACGCCGGTCTCAGTGGCGAGGCTGGCGATCTCGGTGCGGATGTCGTGGATCTGGCCGGCGTCGTTCTCGGCAAACTTGGTCCATCGCACGCCCATGGTCTTGACCTGGGTCGACCAGTCGGGACGCATCTCCTGGCCGAAATAGGCCTTGAGGAACTCCGTACGGCTGATCCCGTAGCTGTCGGCCAGGCGCAGCAGACGGCCCTCCAGGACCATCAGGCGCTTGTTGATCGCATAGAGCTGTTCGACCAGCGCCTCGATGCGGTTGTTGTTCAGCTTCAGCGTCTTCAGATGCAGCACGATGGCGCCGGCGGCGGCCTGATAGGCCGCGCGGTCCTTCTCGGCGAGATCCTCGCCTTTCAGCTTCTGGGCGACCAGTTTTTCCTGCAGCAGGCGGAAGGCTTCGAACTCGGAGGCGATGGCGTCCAGGGTGACCATGACGCCTTCGCGCAGTTCGGCTTCCATGGCGCTGATCGTCGGGCCGGCGCCGTCGTCGAAGTCGTCGTCGTCGTCGCTCTCGGCCTTGGCGATCGCCTCGCCGTCTTCGTTGACCTCGACCACTTCCTCAGGTTCGGGCTGCGCCGCGGCTTCAGCGGCAAGTTCCTGCGCCGCAGCCGCGTTCACGCCGCCGTAGGTCTGCTCAAGGTCGATGACTTCGCGCAGTAGGATGCGGCCACCCTCCAGCTCCTCGCGCCAGACCATGATCGCCTCGAAGGTCAGCGCGCTTTCGCACAGACCGCGGATCATGGTGTCACGGCCGGCCTCAATGCGTTTGGCGATGGCGATCTCGCCCTCGCGGGAGAGCAGCTCCACCGAGCCCATTTCGCGCAGGTACATCCGCACCGGATCGTCGGTGCGATCGTAGGCCGGTTCCTTGCTGGTCTCCACGACCGCGGTCTCTTCGCGGACCGCGACCTCGCCGCCTTCGGCGTCTTCTTCGGACTCCACGACGTTGACGCCCATCTCGCTGAGCATCGCCAGGGTGTCTTCGATCGCCTCTGAGGTCACTTCCTCGGACGGCAAGACCTTGTTCAGCTCGTCCATGGTGACGTAGCCGCGGGTCTTGGCCTGTTTGATGAACTTCTTGACCGCGGCATCGGTCAGGTCGAGCAGCGGGCCGTCGGGCGCGGGGGCTTCGGGCGCTTCGGGTTCTGCGGTCGTGGTTGCGCTCATCTCGGTCTCCGAACTCGGCGCGCCGCGTTGCGAGCGGGTGGCCGAAAGTGGTGGCGGACGGACGGCCCAGCAACGGCCGCGACAGCGCGACCCAGGGCCAGACCATTCGTTGGCTTTATCGGCGTGGAACTTAGACGCGGCGGGCGCACCATGGGGAATGTTGCCGCGGAGGTCACCCTTCGCAGCGCCATGGCTTGTCCGCAGCCGCGACGCGACCACGAGGACTTCCGCACAACGAGGGAGGCATCATATCCGCGTGGGGGGCGCGCCCGAGATCGTGGCGGCCCAAGGATGCCTGTCGTACGCGCGCTAAATCCGCAGGGTCGGAGATGGCGAGTGTTGCCCCGGGTGTCAAGGTTGAGGCCGACACTTTAGAGACTCAAGGGGCGGATTACGGACATTTGAAAATAGACAAATTGCCCGTGCGTGCAGTTCTCTATCTATGACAAACATCTAATTAAAACAAATATATAAGAGATGGAGAAGAGGAATTTTGCGGCATTTGGGGTGAAATTGCGCTGTCTATTTTTGGTCGCGAGACGGAGCGCCACCTCAGGGTCAATTGACTGGGAAATTCTCTGAATACGTGTTTCAGTGCGCAAATTGGGATCGGCGGGCGCCGGCCCGCCCAACGATCCCGGCTCAAGAGCTTGGAGGATCAGATGGCGGATACGAAGACGACGGCGGCTGTGGCGGCCAACCCCTTCGCCCTGCGGGACGCCGAGGCCCGGGCGGAGGCCGCTTCATCCCATGTGCATATCATACGACCCGGCGTTCGGTGCATCACCGACAAGCGCGGACATGCGACGCCCAATGGCGGCTCACCGTTCGAACTCGTGGTCGACGCCTCGGAGGGCTTCATTCCGCTCTGGGCGCAAGACGTGACGCTGCGCTGGCAGTTCGCCGACGGCACTCTGGCGCAGTTCCAGAACCCCACCGCCGCGGGCGCCGCCATCGAGCAGCTGTTCGGTGAGGCGCTGGTGGAATGGGGCGACGCCGCGCC
>JAYTWT010000234.1:0-2968 GCA_043743295.1 Alphaproteobacteria bacterium
CCGCCTCGATGCGTGAGCCCGCCGAGGTCGCCGCCTTCGCTGCGCTGAACCTCGACGCCGCCGTGGTGGTGGCGTTCGGTCAGATCCTGCCCGCTGAAGTGTTGGACGCGCCCCAGCTCGGGTCGTTCAACCTGCACGGCTCGCTCCTGCCACGGTGGAGGGGCGCAGCGCCCATTCAGCGGGCAATCATGGCGGGCGATGCCGTCACCGGCGTCCAGGTGATGCGGATGACCGAGGGTCTGGACGAGGGCCCTATTCTAGCGACCGCCACCCTGCGTATCGACGGTCTAGAGACCGCCCAGACCCTACATGACCGGATGGCCGCGGCTGGCGCCGACCTGATCGTTGCGACCCTGGCCGATATCGCAACGGGCCGTGCAGTCGAGACGCCGCAGGCCGAAGGCGGCGTCACCTATGCCAAGAAACTCAGCGCCCGGTTCGCGCGGCTCGACTGGACCAAGCCGGGCCACGATCTCGACCGCAAGATTAGGGGCATGTCGCCTGCGCCCGGCGCGTGGTTCGAACTGCCGAGCGACAAGGGGCCCATCCGCATCAAGGCGCTGCTCTCGGCCTTCGAGGATCATTCGGGCCCTCCGGGTGTCACCTTGGACGATCGCCTATTGGTTGGAACCGGCGAAGGTGCCGTACGGCTCCTGAAGGTTCAGCGCGAGGGTCGCGCCGCCCAGGACGCCACCGTATTCCTGAACGGCGCGCCGGTGCCTGCCGGAACCCGGTTCGCCTGATGCCCCGTTACCGCCTACTCATCGAATATGATGGCCGCCCCTATCATGGGTTTCAGCGTCAGACCGACCTGGCCTCGGTCCAGGGCGTGCTGGAACGCGCGGTCCAGGCTTTCTGCGGCGAGGACGTGCGGGTGAACGCCGCAGGGCGCACCGACACGGGTGTTCACGCCACCGGCCAGACTGCTCATATCGACCTTCAGAAAGATTGGCCCGCAGCCACCGTTCGCAATGCCCTCAACGCCTATCTTGTGGACGAGCCCATCGCCATCCTTGAGGCAGAACTGGCGGCCCCTGATTGGCATTCGCGCTTCTCAGCCACCGAGCGGCGCTATCGCTATGTCATCCTTAACCGGATCAGCCCCCCAGCATTGGACAAGGGCCGGGTCTGGCATGTGAAGAAGCCGCTGGACGCCGGGGCTATGCACGCTGCCGCCCAGGTCCTGATCGGCCACCACGACTTCACGACCTTCCGCGACCTCGCCTGCCAAGCGAAGTCGCCGATGAAGACCCTGGACGTGGCCAGCGTCCGCCGCGAGGCCGACGCCGTCGTATTGGAATTCGCATCGCGCAGTTTCCTGCATCGCCAGGTCCGCTCAATGACCGGCACCCTGGCGGAGGTCGGGATCGGGCGCTGGACCAAGGCCGATGTTGCCGCAGCGTTAGCCGCCAAAGACCGCAAAGCCTGTGGCCCGGTTGCGCCGTCTGGCGGCCTCTATCTAACGGGGGTCGGGTACTGAGGCGTGGACAGCGCCTGCGGGCTTGCCGTCCCCAGCCGGACGCGGGTAAGTTTGAATTTGGTGCTTCGGGGGTACCAAACTGAGACTGAACCTGATGATAGGGAGAGGCCGCCCGATGCCGCTCAACGCCATTCGCTTTGCCCCACATCGCTCCGCTTTCGAGGTCCGTGCAACCTGGATCGCGGCTGCCGTCGGCCTGATGCTGGCCGGATGCGCTGAGGCACCCAAGCCGCCACCGCCGGCCCCGCCACCTCCGGTCGTGCAGCCCCTGGTCAACCTATCGGCAAAGGTCGTGGCCATGGCCAGCGCCTACCGTGGTTATGTCGTCCGAGCGAGCGCAATCGAACCCGCCTTTGTGGACGGGGACGCCGTTGCCGGCGCGCTTAGGGCGGGCTCGGCCTATGAACCGGCCCAACTCGTACGCGGTGCCATTGCCTACGCGGCGGTCGTCGCCCTGCAGGACAAGGGGTTTGTGGATGGCGTGCGCGTCTATGCCCGCGATTCCGGCCAGCGCGGGGAGGTGGTCGCTGAACTCCTGAAGAACCCGGCCTACGTCCAGGGCCTGGAAGGATCAGCCGGCGCAGCGGGCCTGATCATCGCCAACCTCGGCGGCGACGCCCAGCGGCTCTATGATGTCGGCAAGGCGGTGAAACAGTCGGCCTATGACATCCAGAGGATCGACTGGTCCAAGGCCAGCGTGGCTGATCGCGAGGGGCGCCTCGCCGCCGCCAAGGCCGCTTCCCAGGCCACTATGCTGGGCGACGTGACCGAGACCGCGCGGCTGCAACAGGCCTCGCTAGCCCGCGCATCTGCGGCGGTTTCAGTTGTACCGGTGCCAGGTCCCTACACTGCCACTGTAACCCGCGGGCTAGCGATCGCCGCGCTGGCAGTTCTGGGCGAGGCTGGAGACGCGCAGATCGAGCCATTGTTGGGTGTTATGAGCGAGACGCGAATCGGCGGGTGCCTGAACAGCGCCAAGCTCAACCTCTATCAATGCTTGGCGGTCGCGCGGCCGCACTACGAGGACGTGTTCTGCCTTGGCCAGCATGCAATGATGGACACGGGCCGCTGCATGATCCGCAGCGCGGGATTGGCCGAGCCCTATGAAGCCCGTTTCATTCCCGACGCCAGCTCGATCAACAAAGGAATGGGCAAGAAGCAAACCGTCCGCAAACCTGTGCGCAAAAAGGGCTGACACTGCGCTCACGGCCCCGTTGCACAGGACCGGGCTTTTGTGTATCTACGCGCACCTTCCGGCCGAGACGGGCCTGAGACGTCCCGCCGCGCGCGCGTCGCGCGGCGATTTTGTTTTTGAGGCATGGCTATGGCCGAGATCGTATTGAACGTTGAAGTCCGCGAGCGCACCGGCACCGGCGGTGCGCGCGACACCCGCCGCGCAGGCATGGTCCCCGGCGTGCTGTATGGCGGCAGCAAGGACCCAGTCGCCATCGCGGTGAAGTCCAACGAGTTCCGCAAAGCGCTCCATAC
>JAYTWT010000235.1:0-19853 GCA_043743295.1 Alphaproteobacteria bacterium
CGGCTTGTTGAACATCGCGGGCGGCTTTCGGTGGGAGACGCTGGAGACCAGCCTGGATCAGAGCTGGCATCAGCTGTTCCTGATCAATGTGCAGACCGCTGCCAACGCTAGCCGCGCGGCGATCCCGCACCTGCGGCGCAGCGCTGCGGGGCGGATCGTCAATGTCGGTGCGAATGCCGCGCTGAAGGCCTCACTGGGCATGGGCCCCTATGCGGCGTCCAAGGCGGGCGTCCACAGCCTAACGCAGAGCCTCGCCGAAGAACTGAAAGCCGATGGGGTCACTGTCAACGCGGTCCTGCCCTCGATCCTAGATACGCCAACCAATCGCGCCGACATGCCCAAGGCAGACTTCGCCACCTGGGTCGCGCCGGAAGACTTGGCGAAGGTGATGCTGTTCCTGGCCAGTCCGGCCGCTGGAGCCGTGACGGGTGCGCTTCTGCCGGTGACAGGCCGGGTCTAGCTCACCCTAGATTTCAGCGCGGTAACTGATCGCTGATAGCTTAACCGAACGAAATCCGACACACTTGATCGGCGAAGGGGCTTTGGCGATGCTTGGACCGTGGGTATTGATGGTCGCCGCCGTTGCGCCGCAGACGGCCGAGCAGGTCGCTGTCGCCGTGCCAAGCTCGCCGCTGGCAATGTCGGCGGAGGCGGCGACCAAGGGCGTAATCGCCTATCCGCCCAGCTTCTTTGCTGAATCTCAGCCGGTCAGCGCCTACGATATGGTGCTGCGGGTGCCGGGGTTTGCCTTCGACAAGGGCGCGGCGGTTCGCGGTCTGGCCGGTTCAGGCGGCAATGTCTTGGTCGATGGTCAACCGCCCGTCTCCAAAACCGACGGCCTCGACGACATCCTAAAGCGGATCCCTGCGGCGGCGGTGGATCGAATCGAGCTGGTCCGTGGCGGCGCGCCAGGCATCGATATGGAGGGCCGGACGATCCTGGCCAATGTGGTGCGCAAGCAAACGGCAGGTTTCCGCGGCGCCATCTCACCCACCGTGTTCTTCGTCTACAACGGCAAGATCCTTCCGGGCCTCAGGTTCGAGGGCCAATGGCGCTGGCCCGGCGGTCGTGCCGCCGAGTTCAGCCAGGTGTTCGGCACCGGCCACATGCCCAACAATGACCTCGGGATTGGCCCCCGCATCCGGTACAACGCCGACAATTCGGTCCGGCTTCGCTCGCACGTCGAGGCCTGGGGCTATGGCGCACGGATCAATTCCACCGGCGCCTATGAGACGCCGTTGCTCGGCGGCAAGATCCGACTGACGGGCGCGGCGATTATCAACCCGGGTTGGACCGAGATTTATGACCACTATCGCAGCGCGACGGGGCTGGAATACCAGTACAATAATATCAACCGCAAACAGGCGGAGTTGGGCAGTCGCTTCACCCGAACGCTGAGCGACAAGGTCTCTGTCGAGAACACGCTGTTCCAGTCGTTCGGCCGTCTGAAGACCGATGTTAAGTTCCAGGGTCCGGGACTGACCCGGGACTTCCTCAACGACAAAAAGACCGTCGAGAGCGTGGCCCGGCTGCAGTTCCGGGTGAAGGGCTCATCCGCCTTGACGTTTGAGACCGGGCTGGAGGGCGCGCGCAACACACTGGACAGCGCGACAGACCTGACCGTCAACAGCAAGGCGGTCCTGGTACCGGCGGCCAATGTCCAGGTCGAGGAGCTGCGCGGCGAGGTCTTTCTGCGCGGCACCTGGCGCCCGACCGCCGCGATATCCGTCGAGGGTGGCGTGCGGCAGGAGGCCTCGAGGGTCACCTCTGCCGGCGACGTCGTCCTGCAGAAGACGCTCAAGTTCCTCAAGCCCCGCGCGGTGTTCACCTGGGCGCCTGACGCCACCCGGCAGGTGCGGCTGCGAGTCGAGCGCGAAGTCGGCCAGCTCAATTTCGATGACTTCGTCGCCTCGCCTAATGTGGCGTCGACGGGAACGGTGGTGGCGGGCAACCCTGACCTGACGCCGCAACAGGCGTGGGTCTACGAAGCCGCCGTTGAGCAGCGGTTCTGGGGCGCGGGCGCGGCGCTGCTGACGTTGCGACGCTTCGACATCGACGACACTGTAGACCGGGGCCCAGCGCGCGACGCTGCGGGTGTGATCATCCGCGATCCCCGGACCGGCCTGCCGGCGGCGGATCGTCCGGACAATATTGGCAAGGGCACCAAGACCGAGGTCCAGGCCAGCCTGACCCTACCGCTCGATAAATTCGGCATTCACTCAGGTCAGCTCAAGACCCAGGCGACTTGGCGTGACACCAAGGTCACCGACCCGCTGGATGGCCGTCGCCGCGAGATTTCCGCCGCACATCCGATCGATTGGGAAGCCCATTATAGCCAGGATCTGCCCAAGCTGAACGCCACCTGGGGTGTCGATGTGATCGGCGGTTATCGGGAGCGCTTCTTCCGGTTGGCGGAGATCGAGACCCAGAAGTTTTCGCCGTGGGTGGTGCTGTTCGGCGAATACAAGCCACGCAAGGACCTCTCGATCCGCGTGGAAGCCAACGGTGTGACGTTCCGTGACTCCAAGCGCATCCGCGAGGTCTACATCGGCCCGCGCAACGTCGGCCGTTTAGACTATACCGACGTGCGGGATTTGGAGTGGCGCGGTAGCCTCAACATCCGGGTGCGCAAGACGCTGGGGGGGTGATCGGATTACCTTGTCCCCGAGCCTGATCCCAAGCGGGCAAGAAGCGTTTCAAGTTGGTCGAGTGTTTCGGGCATTCCGCCGGTCGAACCGGAGGCGACCGCGGCATCGAGCGCTGCCTTCGAGGGATAGAGATCGTGGACGACCAACAGCGTCTGGTCGCTGATTTCGTCGAAGGTCACGGTCGTGACGGACCCGCCGTCGTCATCTTCCTCGTTCGTCCAACTGAGGCGCGTGTGCGGTGTCACTTCGCGGTACGTGCCGAAGAACGCCATGGTCGAGGCCTGGTGGCGAAACACCAAACGGTATTTACCGCCAACGCGAACGTCCATCTCGCAGGAAAGTAGGGTCAGGCCGGAGGACTTGGGCATCCACCACAGCTGGAACAGATCGGGCTTGGTCCAGGCTTCGAATACGATGCGCGATGGGGCGTTGAAGGTTCGGGTAACGACGAGCTCGCGCTCTGACTTCCGTTCGATTGTCGTCGGGTTACTCATCGGGTTTCGCCCTTAGTTTTAAATCCTCGATCACCTCGTCCAGGGCGTCGAAGCGTGTGGTCCAGAGCCGGCGGTAGGCCTCGATCTAGGCCATCTCTTCTTCAAGCCTGCGTAGGCCGAGCTTGCAGGTCCGCACGCGCCCGACCTTCTGCGTCGTGACGAACCCCGCATGCTCCAAGACGCCGACGTGCTTCTTCATGCCCGTGAGGGTCATGTGGAACTTGTCCGCGAGCTCGGTGATCGAGGCGTCCGAGCATCCGAGTTGTTCCAGAACGCCGCGTCGGGTGGCGTCCGAGAGCGCAGCGAACGAAGCATCGAGGCGAGCTGTGTTAGAGTGAACCATCTGGTTCAGTGTTTAGCGCGTGGGTTCACGACATGCAAGGGATGGCAGCGGGGGCGTTGCTGCGGCACCTACCCGCGCAGTCGCGCTCCACGCCGGCCTAATCGACCGAAGGCAGATAGAGGCTGAACCGGGCGCCCTGGCCCGTCAGGCTCTGCGCCGTCGCTTCGCCGCCGCTGGCGCGCGCCAGGTCTTGAACTTGGGCAAGGCCCAGGCCGGAGCCTTTGCCGACGGGTTTGGTCGTGTAGTGCGGCTCGAAGGCCCGTTGCAGCGAGGCGAGGTCCATGCCGGTGCCGTCGTCTTGAACGGCGATGCAGAGATAATTGCCCTCGGGCAAGGGGGCGACCTTGCCGGCGGTCAGGCGGATCCGGGAGGTTTCGATGCGGATCATGCCGCCCGGCGCGGTGGCATCGCGTGCGTTGGCGACCAAGTTCAATAGGGCCGCTTCAAGGCGGTCGGCGTCCACGCGGGCCGATGCATCAGGGGCGGTCAGGGTGAGGATCAAGCTGCGGTCATCGCCCGCCGTGCGCCGAAGTCGGGTCTCCGCCTCCTGCAGCAAGCGGTCCAGATATATGGGTTCGGCAGCCCGCGGTCGCGATGCCGCCAGGATCTCCTGGGCCAGACGTTCGCCACGTTGCGCGGCGGTCATGGCGGCACCGACCATCCGTTCCCGACGTGGCGCATCGTCCGGATGGCGCTCAATCTGTTCTAGAGCCCCGATGATGACGGTCAGTAGGTTATTGAAATCGTGTGCGATCTCGGGTGCTGAGCGTCCTACTGCCTGAAGATCTTGAGGCCGAGGTGCCACCCATTTCGAAAGCCAACGTAACAGCATCATGGGATCGTCTGCACCGCTGCTCGCCCACGCTCGGGAGACCGAGTAATGGCTCGGGTGTCGCTGCGCCGCAACCAGACCGAGGCCCGCCGCCGGGCGCGCGCAGCACGATTCTTGCGGTCCGAGGTCCCATTGTCGCCGGTTTGCACCTATATGCGACGCCCGACCGTAGGAAAGCTGTGACCCTGAAAACGCGCTCTACACCCTGGCCCCGTCGATTGGCGGGAACCGTTGGGCTCGGCCTGACCCTGCTGGCGGTTGTCGCGTGTTCGCCGAGCGACCAGAGCCTTTTCGCGCGCGAGAAGGTGAAGTTCGCGTCGCATGAGCTGTCGGATCGCGGCCTGTTGAAGCTGGCCTCGACCATGGATCCTTCGATGCGTGCCCTGACCCTTCGCCACGATCCTGGCCTGCGTCAGCCTGACCTGTGGGCGCGGCCCTCGGGCTGGGGCAGCCTCGACATCGATAAGGTGCCGGACCTTGGTCTGGGGACCGACGAGCCGGACGCGGCTATGGCGCAGGATTTGAACGCTCTACGGCCGTTCTCCCGCCTGCCGATACGCGCCATGCGGCCTTTCGTGCTTCAGGCGTCCAACGAAGACCGCGCGCGCGCGCTGCAGTGTCTCACCCAGGCCGTCTACTATGAGGCCGCGCGCGAACCCGAGGCTGGGCAGGCCGCCGTCGCCCAAGTGGTGCTGAACCGCATGCGCCATCCGGCCTATCCGAAATCGGTCTGCGGCGTTGTCTATCAAGGCTCAGCGCGGACGACGGGTTGCCAGTTCACCTTCACCTGTGACGGAGCACTACGGTGGGCCCCGCAGGCTGACCTCTGGCGTCGGGCAAAGACCGTCGCAGAGCGGGCGCTGGCGGGATATGTCGACAAGCAGGTGGGATCCGCCACACACTATCATGCGGGCTATGTCGCGCCCTATTGGGCACCGACGCTGGTGAAGATGACCCAGGTCGGCCAGCACATCTTCTATCGTTGGACCGGGCCCGGGGGCGAGCCGCCGGCCTTCACGGGACGCTATGCGGGTGGCGAGGCGTATCTGACGCCGGCAATCCTGGGTAGCCTGGATGCGCGCACCCAGGGCGGCCTACTGTCGCCGGAACTCCAAGGCATACCGTCGGAACGCAAGATCACCTTGGCGGTCGCCGGCGAAGTGCGAACCTACACTGTCGTGGATCCGACACAGCCGGGCGCTGAGCGCACCCGCGTTATAGGCACAATCTACTCCAGCCGCCGTCAGCCGACGCCAGAAGAGATCAAGCGGATCAACGAGAGCCTAGCGGCGATGGAGAAAACGATGGACGCCAAGCCCGCGACGGTGCCGCCCGCTCAGTAAGGCGACTTAGCCTGAGAAGGCGTCTGGATAGGCGACGGCGAAGGGGATGTCGAAGGCGTCGGGCTCGAAGCCTAAGGCCATGAAGCTGGGGCTGCCGGAGTAGGGCGAGCGCACCGCTGCGGCGAGATCGGCGGAAAATCCGAAGCGCGGATAGTAGTCGCGGTGTCCGAGCACCAGCACGCCTAAGGCACCGAACTCACGCGCCATGTCGAGACCGCCCCGCACGAGGCCCGAACCAATGCCGGACTTCTGCAGGTCGGGTCGCACAGCCATCGGCGATAGGGCCGCATAGAGGTGGCCGTTGTCAGCCCAGAGGCGGCTAAACAGGATGTGGCCGGTGATCACGCCGTCCGCCTCTGAGACCATCTCCAGCAAGGCATCGCCGTCGGCGCGAAGGCGTTCTACCAGCCGCGCTTCGTCCGGCTGACCGAAGGCCAGAGTGTTGACCTCGGCGATCGCCGGCTGATCGGCGGCGCGGGCGAGACGCAGGGCGATCAAGCGCTGACGGCCTCACCCTGGCGGGCCTGTGCGCCGCGTTCGTGGTCCTGTTCGGCGAGGAAGCGCACGGCCTCCAGCGCCGCCATGCAGCCCATGCCCGCCGCCGTGACGGCCTGACGGTAGACGTCGTCGGTGACGTCACCTGCGGCGTAGGCCCCGGGGATCGCGGTCGCGGTGGTGCCGGCCTTGACCTTCAGATAGCCCGAAGCGTCCATCTCCAGCTGACCCTTGAACAGCTCGGATGCCGGGGCGTGGCCGATGGCGATGAACACGCCGTCCGTGGTCAGGGTCTGGGCCACCCCGGTCTTGACGTTCTTCAGGCGCACGCCGGTGACACCAGGGGGATCGGTATTGCCCAGCACTTCGTCCACGGCATGATCCCAGATCACCTCGACCTTGGGACTGCTGAACAGCCGCTCCTGCAGGATGCGTTCAGCGCGGAACTCGGCCTTGCGGTGGACCACCGTGACCTTGGACGCGAAGTTGGTCAGGTAGAGGGCCTCTTCAACCGCCGTATTGCCGCCGCCCACGACGACGACCGGCTTGCCGCGATAGAAGAAGCCGTCGCAGGTCGCGCAGGCTGAGACGCCAAAACCCTGGAACGTCTGTTCCGTGGACAGCCCCAGCCACTTAGCCTGGGCACCGGTGCAGATGATCAGCGTCTCGGCCAACCAGATTTGACCTGAGTCGGTTTCCAACCGGAACGGCCGCTGCGAAAGGTCCGCTTTGAGCACGATATCGGTGACGATCTCGGTACCCACGTGGCGGGCCTGAGCCTCCATCTGGTCCATCAGCCAGGGCCCCTGGATGACGTCGGCAAAGCCCGGATAGTTCTCGACATCGGTGGTGATGGTCAGCTGGCCGCCGGGCTGGATGCCCTGGATCAGCACTGGGTTCAGCAGGGCGCGCGCGGCATAGACGGCGGCGGTGTAGCCGGCAGGGCCAGAGCCCACGATCAGGCAGCGGACGGAGCGAGGTTCAGACATAGCCGCAATGTAGTGATGATTCCGGGGAAGGGCGATGGCTTCAACGATCTTGGTTAACGACCGCTTCAGGGGCGAAGATTAAGGTCGTCGCATGAGCGAGCCCCAGCCCGAAATCGAAATCGCTGGCCGTAAGATTGGCCCAGCCTACCCGCCCTATGTGATCTGTGAGCTGTCGGGCAACCACAACGGCAGCCTGGAGCGGTGCCTTACGATGGTCGATGCGGCGGCGGCCACGGGCTGCGACGCGATTAAGATCCAGACCTATACGGCCGACACCATCACGCTAAATGTGGATCGCCCGGAGTTCCGCATCCATGGCGGTCTGTGGGACGGGCGCAGCCTCTATGAGCTCTATGAAGAGGCCCACACGCCGTTCGAATGGCATGCGGCGATCTTTGCGCGGGCCAAGGCGGCGGGCGTCACCATCTTCTCCAGTCCGTTCGACGAGACGGCGGTGGATCTGCTGAGTGACCTGGGCGCACCAGCCTACAAGATCGCCTCGTTTGAAGCCGTGGACCTGCCGCTGATCCGCTATGCCGCCGCCAGGGGCAAGCCGTTGATCATTTCGACGGGTATGGCGAACTTGGCTGAGATCGAGACAGCGCGGGAGACGGCCTTGGCCGCCGGCGCACCGGGCGTGGTGATGTTGCATTGCGTCTCCAGCTATCCGGCCACCTTTGCCGACGCCAATGTGCGCACTGTGGCCGATATGGCGGCGCGGTTCGGTTGTCCCATCGGCCTGTCAGACCATACGCCGGGTACGGCGGCCTCGGTGGCGGCGGTGGCCATGGGCGCCTGCGTGATCGAGAAACACTTCACCCTAGCCCGCGCCGACGGGGGGCCGGACGCAGCATTCAGCCTAGAGCCGACCGAGTTCAAGGCTTTGGTGGAAGACACCAAGGCCGCTTGGGCCGCCCTGGGTCAGGTGAACTACGACCTCTTGGGGTCTGAGCGCGGGTCACTGCTGTTTCGCCGCTCGCTTTATGTGACTGCCGATGTGAAGGCCGGTGAGGTTTTGACGCGGGCTAATATCCGCTCTGTCCGGCCCGGCAACGGCTTGGCGCCGGCGCACTTTGAAGAGGCCCTGGGGCGGACGGCCGTGCGCGATCTGGCGCGCGGCGAGCCGTTGGCCTGGGATATGATGGGCTAGGCAGTTGGCGGGCTGATCAGACCCCGCGCGCCCGCCCAACCCACGTTCATCACCGCGTCGATGAAGGCCATGTAGGGGACAAAGGGCTCATGCCCTTGAGGGTAGGCCACCTCGGTGAAGCTCTGGAACAGCGCGGGGAAGCCAGCTGCGGCGAACACGCCGTCCTCAGTCATGTAGTCTTGCGATCCCATGGGGGAGAGATAGGCGTCTGCGCCGACCGCCCGGCAAATCGCAAGCAGATGATCGGACCGCTGACCCTAGGTACCAAGCGCCGAGGCGCGCACGAACTGCGGCGCAAGGCCCAGGCGCGCCGTAGCGGCCTCGATGATCGCGATGTTGAGGTCGGCTAGCCGGGGGGTCTCGGCCCCAAGGTGGGCTTGCATAAAGGCCATACCCTCGTCGAAGAACGGCCGCTTGGCGTAGGTGTGGCGTAGGCTGGCCAGATGCTTGTCGCGCCAGGGTTCGGCTTCAGCGACCACGATGTCGGCGATCAGCGCCTCACGGTCGGTCTTCTGGACTGGCACGCTCAGCATCACCTCGCCCGCCGCCCCCCAGATGCGGTTGCGCTGCTGCCACGAGCGGCGGGCAAACTGCACGTCGTCGAGGAACACGAAGACGTCCGCCTTCGCCATAAGTTGGAAATAGCCGAGGTAGGGCAGATAGGTCGGCTGCATGATGGCCGCGACGCGGCTCATGCGGCGGCGGCTCGGCCCTTAGCGCTGAGCGCCTGGGCGAGGCCCTCATTCACCTCAGCGAACTTCTCGGCCTTGGCGTAGGCTTCCCAGGCGCCGGAGACGAAGTCCGCACCCATCCGCTGACGGAGTGTGGCGCGCAGGTTCGTCAAGCCGGTGATCGCTTCAAGCGAGTGGTAGATCCAACGCGGTTTGACGCTGGTCCAAAGCGCTTCGCCCAGGGCCAGGTCCCCGTTGAACCCCGCCATGAGCGTTTTGATCTCTTTGCGCAGCGCGTTCGGTTCCGCCTCTCGCACGCACTCGGCGGTCAAAAGCCTGCGACCGCCGCTCTCGTAGATGTAGAGCCGGAAGCAGTCGCCCTGGGCAGTGAAGTTCTGGATGTAGAAGGGGCAGGGACCTGTCCAACTCACCTCGAATATGTATGTCGCGAAGCTCTTGGGTGGAGAACGCGGCGTGGTTATGCCTGCGGCCTTGAATAGCGGCGTGGGGCTGGCGGCCCAGACCAGAGTTTCGCCGGGCGCGTGCTCAGCCAGGGCCTGTCGCGGCGAGACCAGTTGCTGCGGATGGAGGGTGACACCCAGGTCCTTGAGCGCGGATTCGCAACGGCGTACCAGCTCCGGAAATCCACCGACCGGCAGGCTGGCTGTCAGGTTCTCGGTGCGGCCCCAGAGTCGGCGCGGAATGGCGTAGAGCGCATTGGCCAGCGGGTCGCGCCGCTTGGCCTGCGCCAGCGCATCTAGGTCGGCACCGACCGGATAGACGCGATTGATCGCCATCGGGATGGCCGCGTCAGCGTGCAGGTCGGCCAGATCGTGGCCCAGGTGCCAAGTCGCATAATGTGTCAGGTGATCGCGCACTTGCGGGGGATAGGCCGCCAGCCGATCCGCCAAGCTGTCACCGGTCTGGGGCGATAGCGCGAAGTCCAGGCAGGGCAGGGCGGGTCCGCCAAAGTCCGCTAGGCTGAGCGTTGACGTGCCGCTCGCCGGACTAACCGACCCGAAGGCGTTATCGAAATCCTCGAAGGCGACGCCGTGATCTTCCAATAACGACCGTATCGGATCGCCCTTGGGTCCGAAGTAGATGCAGCCCTCACGCATCTCCAGGCCGTGCCGAACGGGCGGTAGCGCCACCCCACCCAGCTGATCGAACCGCTCGTAGAGGGCGATCTCGCGGGCACCCAGGCGGTGGGCTTGGAAGGCGGCCAGGATTCCGGTCAGGCCACCGCCGACGATCTTGATCCGGCTCATCCGAGGCGGCCCCAGACGATGAGGTCGCTGTTGTTGGGGACCAGTTGTCCGGCCTGGACGTTGTCGAAACGGCAAGTCAGGGAAAAGGGGTCCTGGAGCCCAAGGGTGCGTTCGAGCCGTGCCGTCAAAGTCTGCGGCGTGTAGAACAGGTTGAAGAGGCCCGCTTCACCGGTCTCGGGTGTCGCCAGCCGGTAGCCGTGTGGTTCTTCCAGTGTGCCGCGGCCATGACGATAGTCGTCGATCGCTCGCGTCCGGACAAAGACCTCGCAGCCGGGGGCTAAGTAGGGCTTTAGGCCGCTCAGCAGGGCGTCGGCCTGGTCGGCGGTCAGGTAGCAGAGCAGGTTGGGGATGATCAGGGCGTCGAAGGGGCCGGTGAGCGCGGGCGCGCCCTTGGACAGGTCTGCCTGAATGAAGGTCGGACCGTCACCCAGATTGAACCGCGCATCGGCCAGAGCGTCGGCGTCATAGTCCACGCCCGTACAGTCCCAGTCCCAGGCGAGGTATAGCGCCAGATTGTTGCCGGTTCCCGAGCCGAGCTCCAGGACTCGCCCAGAGCGTTCACTAAGGCCGCGTTTGAAGAGGTGCCGCACGACGAATTCGTCGGGGTACTTCAGGCCTCGAATCTCGCGGAGCGCGCGCATGCGGCCATGCTTGGACTGCGGACACGAACACTTCGTTAAGGATGCCCGTTAGGCACGCGCTGCGATCAACCGCAGGAAGGCTTCCGCCGTGCGGCCTGCGCCTAAGCCGTCGCAGACTTCGGCGCTGCGGGCGGCCAACGTTCGGCGGGTTTCGCCGCCGCGCAGCAGCTTCAAGAGCGCGCGGTCGAAGGCTGTCTCGAAGTCAGGCTCCGCGAGATCAACCACTAGGGCCGCGCCTTGGTCGGCAAGCGCGTATGCCGCAGGGCGCTGGTTGGCCGCGAGAATCACTAGGATCGACGGCAGACCCAAGACGCAGCGCTCCCAGGCCGACGAGCCCGGCGCGCCGATGCCCAGGTCGGCCTCTGCGGTCAGGCGCGCCATATGCGGCGTATCCACATGCACCATCAACCGGGGGTCGTGGCGCGCGACGCGGGTGAGGCTGGGCAGGCTGGCGGCCTCGGTGCCCAGGACGATGTCGATCCCGATGTCGTTGATGCGGGGGCGAAGACGCTCGACGATCTGGGCGGTTATGCCGCCGACGTCGGTCAGGCCCAGAGACACGAGCACCCGCTGCACCGGCTCACCTCGCCACGCCAGGGCGGGCGCTCTCAAGGCCGCGAATTCTGGTCGCACCGCTGCGAAGTTGGGGCCCAGCAACAGGCGGGTTTCCGGGGAGGTGAAGCGCAGGTAGTCCTCGGCTTTGCGGGCCGGACCGGCGTCGAGCACGATGTCTCCGCCGAGGGGACGGTCCGCTAAGTCATCCACCACCAATACCGGGCACCCGACCGCCATCGCGCGATGATCGGGCTCGGCCAGCCCGTAATGGTCAAAGACGATGGCCTGGAAGGTCTCGCCTGCCACCGTCGCCGCCAGATCGTCGGTAGTGACGTGGTCCATGTCCGGCGCGAAGGCCGTGATCAGCCCACCGACCGGCCCCGGTCCAACGAACCGGCAGGTCGCGCCCTGGGCCTGCAACGCCTGGGCCAGGGTCAGTGAGCGCATGACGTGGCCGCCGCCGACGTCGGCTCCGGCATTGACGACGAACAGGATTGTCGGATCGCTCATACCCTTCGATCCCCCCCGAACCGGGCAAGATCAGGGCGGGAGGCGACGAACGCGGCGATATCACGCGATGTGAAGTCGGGGTGATCGCGATAGAGGCCGTCATAGACAGCGCGTGCGAAGGCGTAATCGTCAGGCGTATCCACCGTCCAGCGGATATCGCCGTCGTCGCGGTGCGGGCTGGACATCCAGGCGATCCGCCAACGATCCGGCTGGGTCCAAATCCCCCAGGTGACGTGCTCATGCTCTTCCTGCGAGGTCGCATCGCGGGCCGCGCGGCGCAAGCCCTCGGAAGTGATCACCTCGACGTCCAGACCTTTGGGATAGGCGAAGGTCTCCGGGGTGTTGGAGGTGTAGTCCGCGCTGGATTCGATATGCAGTGCGATGGCCGCGTCCACCACCGCAGGGTCGGTCAGCGGGCAGTCGGCGGTCAGGCGCACCACGTGCTGGGCTGGGAAGGCATCCAGCGCGCCGATGAAGCGGGCCAGCACATCGTTCAAAGGACCTCGGTGGACGGCGACTCCAGCCGCGTCGAGCACCCGGATCAGCGGATCGTCGGCTGGCTCTACGCTGGTTGCCACCACAAGCCGGTCGATCCGGGTGGCGCGCTGCAAGCGCTCGATCTGGCGCAGCACCATCGGCTGACCGGCCAAGGGTGCCAGCACCTTGCCGGGCAGGCGGGTGGAGCTCATCCGGGCCTGGAGGATTGCTAAGATCATCAGACCCCTTGAATGGCGCGATGCGCCCTAAAAGCAAAGGGCCGCCCCGAAGGACGGCCCCAAGGTCTTGATGTGCGATCCGGTTCTTAGATAAAGTTCGTTTCGCTGATGTTGGCCAATGATCCGCCGACCAGGATGATCGCCTGATCCGCCGTGCCGTCGCCGTTTAGATCGACGAACACCGCCACAGTGCCAGCCCCATTGTAACTGACCGCAGCATAGAGCTTGATACCGTCGAGAAGGACGTTGCCCGCGGCTAGTGCCGCAGCGAAGTCGTCCGCGCCGCCAGCTGCACCCTCGGCATAGTTTGTCGCGGTGCCGGCCACCTGGGCGAAGTCGAAGAGGTCGGTGACACCGAAATCGGTGATGCTGTCCGACGCCGCAGCCGTAAGCACGCCGGTATCGCCGCTGGCGATGATGAACAGGTCAGCGCCTGCGCCGCCGGTCATCACGTCGACCCCGCCGCCGCCGGTGATGGTGTCCGCCCCCGCATCGCCGTCAATGGTATCGGTGCCCGCACCGCCGTTCAGTTGGTCAGCGCCTGTGCCGCCGTTGATCGAGTCGTTGCCAGCCCCGGCGGTGATGGTATCGGTCCCGGTTCCAGCGGAGATCACATTGTTGCCGCCGGTGTCATTGACGAAGTTGGCCCCGTCTCCCGCCGTGATCGTGTCGTTGCCGGTCGCCGAAGATATGGTGTCTGCTCCGGTTCCGCCGGTGATCTGGTTGGCACCGCCGCTGTCGGTCAACGAGTTGGCACCGTCGCCACCGTTGATCGTGTCGGCGCCCGTACCGCTGGAGATTGTATCCGCTCCCGCACCACCGGTGACCACGTTGGCCCCTTCGCCCGCCGCGATGTTGTTCGCGCCGCCGCCGTCGGTGATCGTGTCATCGCCCGCGCCGCCCATAATCGTGTCGGCACCGGTCCCCGATAGGATGCTGTCGTTGCCGTTGCCGCCGTCGATGATGGAATCGACCGCAGAGCCCGAGCCGTTGACGGTGTCGTTGTCGTCGCCCGCCGTAACCGCACCGCGGTTGGTAAAGGTGATGCTGTCGTTACCTGCGCCCGTCCCGATGATGTCGAGACCCGCGCCGGAGGCGACCGTATCATTGCCTGACCCACTGGAAATCGTATCGTTGTCGATCCCGGTGGTGATGTTGTCGTTACCGGTGCCGGAGGTGACGCTGTTGTTGCCGTCGCCGCCGGTGATGACGTTCGTGCCTTCGCCGCCGTCGATGGTGTCGGCACCCACGCCCGAGGCGATGCTGTCGTTGCCCGCGCCACCGGTGATGTTGTTGGCACCCGCACCGCCATCGATAGTGTCGTCGCCGTCGCTGCCGCTGATGGTGTCGGCACCGCCGCCCGCGACGACCGTGTCGTTGCCGGTGCCGGAGCTGATGACCGTCGCGGCTGTCGTGCCTGTGATCGAGTCATTGCCGGTGCCGGTGGTGATCGAACCGCCGCCCGCCGCCGAAATCACGTTGGCACCGTTGCCGCCGTCGATATTGTTCGTCCCGCCGCTGTCGGTCAGGGTATCGTCGCCGTCACCCAGGCTGACCGTGTCGTTGCCGGTGCCGGTGGTGACGCTGTCGAGGCCTGCGCCCGTGGAGATGGTGTTTGCGCCGCCGGTATCGACCACTGTGTCGTTACCGTCGCTGGTCGAGATGATGTCGCCGTCGGCACCGGCGCTGACCGTGTCGTTGCCCAGACCGCCTTCGATGGTGTTGGCACCCGCGCCAGCGGCGATCGAGTCGTTCTCACTCCCGCCGTCGATGCTGTCGGCCCCAGCGCCGGAGACAAGGCTGTCGTTGCCGCCGCCGAGTTGAATGCTATTGGCCCCCGCCGCAGCGTTGACTGTGTCGTCGCCGTTGCCCGAGTTGATGGTGTCGTTGCCGCTACCGCCGACGATGGTGTCCGCACCTTCGCCGCCGTCCAGCGAGTCGTTGCCGCCGCCGCCGGTGATGCTGTCGGTGCCGTCCTGGCCGCCCAGGGTGTCGTTGTCGGTCAGACCGAGGATGGTGTCGTTGCCCAGGTTCCCCAGGATGTAGTCGTTGCCGCCGAAGCCGGAGAGCGTATCATCGCCCTGACCACCCAGGATCAGGTCGGCGCTGGTGCTGCCGGTAATCGAGTCGTTGCCCAAATTGCCTTGGGCGAACTGGACGACAGACGGGTTGGAACCACTCCCGAGGTCGATCGTGTCGTTGTCGCGACCGCCGTAGATGACGTCGTCGCCTGAGCCGCCGTTCAACGAGTCATCACCCTGGTTGCCCTGCAGCAGGTCGTTGCCGCCAGCTCCCGTAATGGTGTCGTTGCCCGCCCCGCCGTAGAGGCCGTCCGCAGCGGCCGTGCCGGCCACGACGTCAGCACCCGTGGTGCCCGCGAACAGCTTGGAGCCGTCCGTGAAGGTTGCGTCTGTGTCGCCGCGGAAGCCGCCGGGATCGTTGAAGGTCACCGCCTTGGTTGGCGATTGCAGGATAATAAAGTCGGGGGTCGTCGCCGTGAACGGTACGAAATTGACCGACACCTGGGACGCAGACAGCCCCGGCGTGTTGAAGATCAGAACGTCCGAAACGGTGTACGACAGCGCTTGCGCGGCCGTGATATCTTCAAAGAAGTAAATCGCCACAGTGCGACTCCCATACGAATCAGTTGGTGTCCCTTAGTCGGGAGCGTACTCATAATTCCTTAGCTATGGTTACCGAGTGGTTCGCGGCGGGCAAGAAACCATTGCTTTCGACGGTCTTTCGGCTGTGGATCGTCACGATCCGTCGTATCGGCGCAACAGTTCCAGCGCCGCCCGGTCGGTTTCCGCCAGTGGGGCATAGGCCGTGCCGATCAGAGTTCCTTCGAACGGCTGGGCGATGCCTCGCCTCTTCAGGTCGGCGTGGAACCTGTCAAGCTTAGCGCTATGACCGGCCATCGGCAGGACGAAGATCGGTCGGCCGGTTGCGGCTGCGTCGGTCGCCAGATTGGTGGAGTCTTCGGTGACCAGTATGGCATCCGCGCCTGCCAGGAACGCGAAATAGGGATTGTCGCCCGATCCGTCCCAGACGATCCCGGGCAGCCGCCCGAGGATTGCGGCCATGGCGACCTGGGCATCGCGGGGCGTTCGGCGGGTGAAGCTGACCATCACCGATCCCCGGGCCTGGCTCACGGCGTCAGCGATCTGCCTCGCCAACAGTGTTGCCGCTGTGCGGGACAAACTGTGAGCCCGTGATTTGCCACCGAGGATCACGGCGATGCGGGGGCCCGGCAGCGCCTCCAGCCGGTCCGCCCACTTTGCGTACTCCAGGGCCAGCCTCTCCGGATTGATGCGGTTCGGGGCACCGGTGATTGAGAATACATTGGGCCCGCTCAGTCCGTCGTGGGCGGGCGGGATCACCAGGTCGAAGTGGTTGAGCGGCGCGCGCGGATCCTGCGTCTGGACCACGAAGGTGTGACCTTCCGACCACGCCAGCATTCGGGTGGACAACGGAATGGTCGCGCGTCCGGCAGCGATCCAGATATCCGGGTACGGCGGCGCGATGCCATCACCATTGCGTGCCCCTGGGGGAATCAGTTGCCAGGGCAACCGCCCCGCCCCGGCCCGCCAGCCAATGCGCTTGGTTAGGATGTGGGCCGGACGCAGCCGACCGATAGCCTCGGCCAAGCCAAGCGCCTGGGCCTCAATACCCGCACGACCGTCCGATACCGCCCAGATCCGTAAGGGACGTGGACCCACTGCCATGGTGTGGGCTCAGACCCACTCCACCTTGGTGATCTCATAGGCTTTCACCCCGCCTGGGGTGTTGACCTCGACCACGTCGCCGCTTTCCTTGCCGATGATCGCGCGGGCGATCGGCGAGGTGATAGAGACGCGGCCGCGTTTCACGTCGGCTTCATGCTCGCCGACAATCTGATAGCGGGCGGCTTCTTCGGTATCCTCGTCCACCACGGACACGGTGGCCCCGAACTTAACCTGTTTGCCGGACAGTTTGGAGACGTCGATGACCTGTGCACGGGCCATCTTATCCTCGATCTCGGCGATCTGGCCTTCGATCCAGCCTTGGCGATCCTTGGCCGCGTGGTACTCGGCGTTCTCGGATAAATCGCCATGCAGACGCGCCTCACCGATCGCGGCGATAACCGCCGGTCGCTCGATCGTCTTCAAACGCTTTAGGTCGTCGTCGAGGGCCGTATAGCCCTCGGCGGTCATCGGAACTTTTTCCATCGTGACTCGAAGTTCGCCCTAGCTGAAATCGTGTTCCCGACCACTGGCGCAAGTGGGTCCGGGGGGAAGGAAACTAGGATTGTGCAGCGCAAAAATCAAGCGTCGACGGCGCCAGGGCTAAATCGCACCGCAACAACCCGGCCCGTCGATCCTACCTTGCGGCCTTCATGTCCGGCAGGGGGAGGGCTCCGTCCGTCGGCGTTGCCACTTCGGCGGTGTTTAGAGTCATCGACACCAGATCATAATAGCCGTTCACCGCAATCAGATCGATCACCCCCTGGTCGCCCAACAAGGTCCGGACAGCAGAATAGGTCTTGTCCCCAACCCGCTTGTCGCGTCGCAACTCGGTACAGAAGTCGTAGACCGCAGCTTCGTCGGCGGCCATTTCGCGTGGGCGCTTGCCCTGCGCTAAATCGGCGGCGACGCTAGGTTTCAAGCCGGCGGCTAGGGCCAGCGGATAGTGAGCGTACCACTCATATTTAGCATCCCAAGCGCGGGCAGTGATGAGGATTGCAAATTCATTCAGCTTGCGCGGCACGCTGGATTGGAAGCGGACGTGTTCGCCGACCTTTTGTAGCCGGTCCGCCAATTCGGGGCTGCGCAGCCAGGCATTGAAGGGACCGCTCAGGCCCTTCCGGGGGCCGGACTGAATCGCTTCAGCTACCGTCTTCTGCGTGGGCGTCATGGTCTCGGGGGTGAGCACCGGGAACCGCTCGGCGGCCGTCGCAGTTGTCGCCAATAGGGCAGCTAAAGCCAAAAATACCCATTTCATCGCTAGGTCCTCAATCGCTCTCGCTGATGATCGCACCGTCTAACTCTCCGGGACCCGGTGGTTCATAAACACCTTCGATGAACGCGAAGAGCTCCGGCGTCACCTCAATGGCAAAGTTCTCGCCGCGCACGACATTGCGTTCAGCGACCCGTGCGCGCCGCGCTTCGGTTGGGGCGGTCACGAAATGAAACTGAAGGGGCAGTTCTGTCGCGTCGGCGATTTCTCGCACGCGTGCCCGGTCCGCCTGTCGCATCAGGCCAATGTCTAGGATTACCGAGGTTCCCGCCGCCAGACACCCCGCCACCACAGACCAGATCTGCGCCTCACAGCGCTGAACCCTCTCGATCATCCAGTCATACTCGATTGGCTCGGGCATGTCTGGGCCGAACAGCTTGGCCATCCAGTCATCCAGGATGAACGCCACAGCCCGTTCGCGCCGGGCAAAGGCGTGGGCGTAGGTCGTCTTACCGGCGCCGGAGGGCCCGAAGATCACGTGTAGGGTTGCGGTCATCCGGGCGGTCTAGCGAACGACGCTTGCGGCGTCGACGGGATCGTTGCGTCGCTAGGCCAGGCTTCGAAGGCGCGCGTTTTTGTCACACGGCAACAAACGCCTCATAAGGAGAGGATTCATCTCCGTACGACATATCAGGACCAAGTCGCGAGTGAACCAGGAGCATGGTGACATGGACGGGTCAGTGGAAGTCAAACGCCTTGCCGCCCTGGATCGGCTGGAAATTCTGGACACAGCACCAGAGCCGCTGTTCGACAGCCTGACCGAACTAGCGGCCAAGACGTTCGAAGTGCCGATCGCCCTCATCTCTCTGGTCGACGCCAACCGCCAGTGGTTCAAGGCCTGCGTCGGTCTTGATGTCGATCAAACGGCGCGCAATATTTCATTCTGTCAGTATACGATACTCGGCGACGACGTCTTCATGGTGCCGGACGCCTTGGCCGATGAGAGGTTCTCTGAGAACCCGTTGGTGACTGAGGCGCCGTTCATCCGCTTCTATGCGGGTGCGCCGCTGATCACGCCTGAAGGCCACCACCTGGGTGCACTCTGCATTATTGATACGGTGCCGCGAGCGACCTTTGACGACGTTGCAGCCACCAAGCTGAAGGCCATGGCCGCCAGTGTCATGCAGGCTATGCAGATGCGGATCGCCGCCCGCGAAAGTGCGGCTTTGGAAGCTGTCGCGTTTGAGCGTCAGGCTATGTTGCTGCAAGCTGAAAAGGCCGCGGGAATTGGCACCTGGACGCTCGATGTGGCGAGCGGCCAGACGGCATGGTCCGATGAGGTCTACCGCATCCATGGGTTCGATCCCTCGACGGCGTCGCCCAAGCTTGAGGATGCCCTGGCCTGCTATCTTCCCGACGACGCCAAGACCATGGCGGCCCACGTTCACCTCGCCACAACCACGGGGCTGGGGTTCGAACAGAGTGCCCGTATCGTTCGTCCTGATGGTGAGGAACGCCATGTCATCGCGCGCGGCGACTGCCGTCGTGCAGCCAGCGGCGAGATTAGTGCCCTTTTCGGCACCTTCCACGACGTCACAGCCTTGAAGCTGGCCGATGAAGCGTTGCGGGCCAGGGAGGGCCGCTCACGCCACCTACTCGACCATGCGACCGATGTAATTCTGCGTTTCAACGAGAGCGCTGTGCTCGAAGTCTCGCCCTCTTGCCGGATATTCGGCTACGAGCCGTCTGACTTGGTGGGCATCAGCGTCATGACACTGATCCATGCCGACGACATCCTGACTCTGATGTCCGCGATGCAGGACAATTTCAACGGACGCGAGCCTGACCGAAACCTTTCGCGCGAATACCGCCTGCGAACCAAGGATGGGACCTACCGTTGGGTCGAGGGTAATCCCACGGTCATTCGTGATCAGGACGGCACGGTCGTTGAGGTGATCAGCGTCATCCGCGACGTGACAGACCGCAAAGCCGCCGAATTGGCGCTCGCTGATAAGGAAGCCCATTATCGGCTGCTAACCGAGAACTCGCGCGACATCATTGCGCGGTACGACGCCGTCGGGCGGTTCACCTACCTTTCTCCCGCCGTCTCGACCGTCCTGGGCTACACGGCCGAGGAGCTTCTTGGGAAAACTCCGGCCTGCGTGATGCACCCTGACGATCTTCCGCAATCCACGAAGCTGCTCGTGGCCCTTTCGCGCCAGGGCGCAGGCGCGCCGCCGATGAAGATGGAATACCGGGCCTA
>JAYTWT010000236.1:0-2300 GCA_043743295.1 Alphaproteobacteria bacterium
CCGCAAAATCGACCCAACACGGCTGGCGGCCCAAGGCGCTTGCGCCGCTGACCGGCGACGCCGTCGTCACGCTGATGAAGCTGATCGACACGCTTGAGGATGATGACGACGTCCAAAGTGTCTATTCCAACGCCGACATCTCGGCGGAGGACCTGGAGAAGCTTTCGGGCTGATGGCGAAACGTCCGGACCAAGACCCGCAGGTCACCGACCTTTCGCGCTATCGAAAGGCGCGGGAAGTTGAACGCCGCAAACCTGCACCGCGTCCGCCACGACCTGGGTTGTTGGGGTCCAATCCACGCGCAGGCCTGATCCTGGGGATCGTTACCGTCATCCTGGTTGCACTTTATCTTGGGCCGCTTCTCGTGCAGGTGCTCCGCGCCGCCTTGCGGTCCATAGGGTAATCCGTCCAAAGTAGTGGCACACAACAGGGGGAAGTCATGACCACACGTTACATCGCCAGCCTCGCCGCCTTCGCAACACTCAGCCTCGCTGGCACCGCACACGCCGCAGACTTCGTGACCATCCCGCTGGAGACCACGATCAACAAGCCCGCCGCCGAGGCCTGGGCCAAAATCTCTGGCTATTGCGACATCGGCGCTTGGCTCAAGACCACCTGCGTGATCACCGCGGGCAAGGACAATGAAATGGGTGCTGTGCGCCGCATTGCGAACCGCATCGACGAGCTGATGGTGGCCAAGACAGCGTGGTCGTACAGCTATTCCCAGCCAAAATCGCCGATCGACTATCACGGCACGGTGGAAATCCGTCCGATCGACAAGAAGAGCTCCAAGCTCCTCTACACGCTGGTCTATGACGCTGAGCCGCTGGCAACGCCTGAAGCCAAGGCCGCCGACAAGGAGCGCCGCGCCAAGCAGTTCACCGGCATCGTCGCCACCATGAAGGGCATCGCCGAAGCGAAATAGGCTGGAGCGTCGTCCGAAAAGTGGGCACCGGTTTTCAGATCCAACGACGCTCTAAACCTTTGAATGACGAGCACGATTCAGCTCTAAATCGATTCCGATTTAGGGCATCGTGCCCTAGGGGCGACGGAGAGCACTATGCAACGCCGCAAGGTTGATCGCGCCCAACGCATGCGGGCCCGCCGCGTCTGGTGGGAACGCAATGGGGCGTTCGTGCGGGGCTTCCTGGTCGGCAGCGCCCTAACCGGCGCAGGGGCCTGGATCACG
Source organism: Alphaproteobacteria bacterium (assembly GCA_043743295.1). Lineage (GTDB taxonomy): Bacteria > Pseudomonadota > Alphaproteobacteria > Caulobacterales > Caulobacteraceae > Phenylobacterium. The sequence continues at coordinate 1,190 of JAYTWT010000236.1, forward strand.
CAGATGATTGTCACGCAATAGCCCGCGCGACACCCCCATTCGGTGCCTCCGACACCGCCTATGCAGACTGGGTCCGTGCCGAGCTTTCTCATTGGCGTGCCAGGTTGCAGAAGCCGCCGGGACCTCTTGATAAGGCCGCAAGGGTAATCCAGGCTCGGATCACTCGGATCACTCGGATCATCCCGGAGGCCGTGCACGTAACCTTGACCACCGTGATCGAGGGCATGACGCGCACGATCTTGACCGGAGCGGATCTAACGACCTCCAGACCGGTCACCGGCGTACCCCTCAGTGAGCGTGACCACCGAGCGGCAGCCTGCATTGATCGCTATCGCAAGACCGCTGCGGTGGAAGGCGGTGTCGCCGGTGCCGGCGGCTTCTGGCTGGCCCTCGCCGACTTTCCAGCCTTGTTGATAATCAAGATGAAGCTGCTGTTCGACCTCTCGGCCATCTACGGCCATGAGGCGGACCGCTTTGATGAGCGGCTTTACATCCTGAACCTATTCCAACTGGCGTTCTCCAACCCGCATCAACGTACCGCTGCCCTTGACATCATTGTCGATTGGGACGCGCGTACCCATCCGATAAACGGTGCCCATTTCGACTGGCGCGCGTTCCAACAGACCTATCGCGACTACATCGATCTGGCGAAGCTGGCCCAAATGATCCCCATCGTAGGGGCGCCGATTGGTGCTTTCGTGAATTGGCGCCTGCTGGAACGGCTGGGGGAGACGGCGATGAATGGCTACCGCATGCGGGCTCTAGCGGGCTAAAGGCGGGATTCAGAGCCTATTGCACCCTCGCCATTCGGACCCCTTCAGATGCCGCCGATAGTTCCCTCACGCCTCGCCGTCGGGATAGACGTCCCTTGGGTCACGAGTTGGTCAGAAGAGATTCAAGGTGGCGTCGGGCCTTGTCCAACCGTCGATGGAGCCATAGCGGCACTACAGCGGTGGAAGCCGGGAGCCGGCAAGCCGCTCTACGCCCGCAATCACCTGCGTCGCCAACGCGACAGCGTGCGCGCGATGCTCTGCCCAATGTGCGGTCAGGCGACTGAGACCGACGACCGATGGAGCCAAACAGGGCGGTTCCAATCCGCCGGCCGGTTGCG
>JAYTWT010000237.1:0-2739 GCA_043743295.1 Alphaproteobacteria bacterium
GTAGAACGTCTCCCGACTCACACCATACGCCCGGCAAAGCTCACTTACCGTCCAGACCCCGGTGTCGTAATCGCAAAACAGCCCCACACGCTGCTCCACTCGCCCAATCTCCCTGAACGGCATCGAATTGATCCTCCCAACACCTTCATCAGGTGTCAGCTATCAACCCGGTCCAAACTGTCAGGTATCTACCCGGTTCATACCGCTGAGCCACCCCTCACCCTACCCTCTCCCCCCGCACTTCGTGTCGGGGGAGAGGAGGCTCATCCAGCCAAGCCAGCCACTTGCGCCGCACGGCCTCGTCGGGGTCTATCCCAAACCGTCGACACTAAAGTAACAGCATGCAGAGGACATCGGCGGCTTCGTCGGCACGGTCTTGTTCCGTCGCGGTGCCACGGCCTCGGCCGGAGAGCCGCAAGTGTGTCTGGGCAAGCTCGCCCAGCTCTTCCTGTAGCTTCAGCAGGAACCAGTCGTCGGTGCGGTCGATGGCGTACTTGCCGGCGTAGATGTCGGAGATTTCTGCCGTGGCCTCGGAAAGCCCCGCCAAGGTTAGGGACGGCGCCACGACTAGACCGCGATCGGCGCGGGGATCGCCGGATGGGCTTGGTAACCCGCCAGCTTGAAGTCCTCATATTCGAACGCCAGCAGATCGTCCTTGTTGGCGACGGTGAGCGTCGGAAGCGACAGCGGCTCCCGCGTCAACTGCAGCCGCGCCTGGTCCAGATGATTGAGGTAAAGGTGCGCATCACCCAGGGTGTGGACGAATTCGCCAGGCTCCAACCCGCACACCTTGGCCATCATCAGCGTTAGCAGGGCATAGCTGGCGATGTTGAACGGCACCCCCAGGAACACATCGGCCGAGCGCTGGTAGAGCTGACAGCTCAGTTTTCCATCCGCCACATAGAACTGGAACAGGCAGTGACAGGGCGGCAGGGCCATGTCGTCGACGTCCGCTGGGTTCCAGGCGGAGACAATGTGGCGGCGGCTGTTGGGGTTGGTCTTCAGGCTGTGGACTACGGCGGTGATCTGGTCGATCACCCGGCCATCCGGCGCGGCCCAGGATCGCCACTGTTTGCCGTAGACCGGGCCAAGTTCGCCTTCCGCGTCGGCCCACTCGTTCCAGATCGACACCCCGCGGTCCTGCAGCCAGCGCACATTGGTGTCGCCGCGCAAGAACCACAGCAGTTCCAGGATGATTGACTTGCGGTGCAGCTTTTTGGTGGTCAGCAGGGGGAAGCCCTTGGCCAGGTCAAACCGCATTTGCCGACCAAAAACGCCCAGGGTGCCGGTGCCGGTGCGGTCGCCGCGCTGCACCCCGTTGGCCAGGATATCGGCCAGCAGGTCCAGGTACTGCCGCTCGGGGTGGTCGGCGGCGGCCTCAAAGGCGCGGATGGGGCTCGCATTCATGGTGGTTTGAACCTCGCGCCGAAAGTGATTCGCGAACAGGCGAATCAGCAGGCGGGTCTGTGCCATCCACAGCTTGTCACGACCTGTGGGCGACGGCAGGATAGGCGCTTCGATTGGGGATCCAAAAACATGTTGAGCGCGTTGGCCGCTGTTGGCCTTTATCTGATGCAGGCCGGACCGGCTGCGGAGGCCGCAAAGCCCGTTGCACCGACGGCTACGTCTGCAGCGGCGAAGCCTCCAAAACCCAAGAAGATCTGCACCAGCCAGCCGGTGACCGGCTCGAACATGCCGATGCGGATCTGCCGCACGCCGGAGCAGGTGGAACTGGAAGAACGCGCGGCCAAGCGAGCCCTAGACCGTATTCAAAACCCCTAGGTCGCCGGTTAGCCCGCGAACCCGCCCTCATTCAGGAACCGGTGCTCGTCGGCGGTCGTTTCGCGGCCCAGGACGGGGTTGCGGTGCGGGAAGCGCCCGAATTTGGCGATAACGTTGCGGTGGATGTTGGCCCATTTGACCATCTCGGCGTCGCCCAGCTCTGTCGCCAGGGCCAGGCCGCGATCCTGCTGACCAAGGTCTTCGGCGTGGTCGAACGGCTTCAGCAGGAAGGGCCGCAAGTCAGTCTCGATCACCTTGTGCCAGCCGCGATCGGTGGCGGCCCGGGCAACGGCCAAGGCCTTGCCGTCGGTGGCAAACGCATGGCCGCTGTCGCGGTAAAGATTGCGTGGGAACTGGTCCAACAGGATCACCAGGGCCAGCGCGCCCTCCGGCGTGAGAGCCCACTCGTCGTACTCGCCGCGCGCTGCCATGTGATGGATGGGCTCGAAGCGGATGCGGATGGCTTCGTCGAAGCGGGCGGCCTTGGCGAACCACTTCTCGGGTCCGGCATTGCGCCAGAACGCCAGGACATCATTGGGTATCGCGACCAAGCAGGCCTCCCTATCTTTGCGCATGAATTGGCCTGAGTGGGCGAAACGTTCAAGCGCGGTTCAGCTAGCGGGTGCGCATCCTGGTGATTAAGGGGCCAACGGGCGCGGCTTCGCGCTCCAAAGGGATCGAGACGACGATGAAGATGGCAATGACAGCCTTGGCGCTCGTGTTTCTGGCTCAGGCGTCCCTGGCCCAGGCTCAGAGCTATGAGCGGGACGGCCGCGATCAGCGCGAACGTCAAGAGCCGGACAATGAGCCGCGGCAGCGCGAGTTTGACGCGCCGCGCCCTGAACGCGTTGCGCCGCCGGCCCGCGAGGCACCTCCAGCGGCCGAAGCGCCTCAGGCGCGTCAGCCCCGGGAGGGGCGTGGCTCGGTTCCAGGCGATGCCGTCGGTCGGCCAGGCCC
>JAYTWT010000238.1:0-1631 GCA_043743295.1 Alphaproteobacteria bacterium
TGCCGCGTGAACACGCCCGCGCAACTGGCACCGTCTGGAAAACTCATCACCAAGAGGTCGTCGCGGTCCTGTTTGTAAAAGCCCGCCCGGCCCGTGGCCATGACGACGCCCGCGATGGGTGGCATCGACGGAAAGGCGACCGCTAAAGGCGAGATAAGCATCGCAGCTTTCACCGGCGCAGCGTTGCCGCCACGCCGTTGCGTCGCCCGCTTTAGGGCGTTGGTCAGCGGATCCAGCGCGCGCTCCAAGGTTGGGCCGACGCCCTCCAAGGTCGCCGATGCGCGTTTGGTCTGAGCTTTGGCGGGCTTGCGGGTCATTTCGCAGGCTCCTTCGGGGGCGGCGTATTTGCGATGGGAACTGGTTTTGGCGCGTCAGCGGGCGGTAGCGGCTTGGCCGCGCCAGGTTCTCGCTTGATCAAAACTTGAACCTTGGCCTTGGCCCGTAGCCGCTCGAGTAGGTCGCGAATGCGGTCATAGGTCAGGAAGCGCACGATCTGGGACCGGGCGACATCCAATGGCACTGCCTGCTCAGGCCGAACATCTTCGACCTTCAAGATCGCAAACCCGCCATCGACGGCGAACGGTCCGATCAGTTGTCCCGCCTTGGCACCCTTCAAGGCCGCCTCGTAGGGCTCAGGCATAATATCGGTGGTGAAGTAGCCCAGGTCGCCGCCATTGAACCGGGTGGCGGTGTCGCGGGACCGCTCCATGGCCAGTGCTTCGAATGAACCGCCGGCGGCCACGAGTCGCTTGGTCGCCTCGGCCTCAACCGCTGTCGCCAAGACGATGCGCCGGGCCCGGACTTCCTCAGTGCGCTTGGCGAGCTTCTGCTGCTCCTCGTAGAGGCCTTTGATGTTGCTCTCGCTCACGGCGTCAGCGACGGTCGTGTCGATCAACAGATCACCCATCACTCGGTCCCGGGCCGCAGCGAGCTTGCGTTGTGCGACGGGCTCCTTCTCCAGCTTGCGCCGCAACGCCTCTGCCGCCAGCAACTTCTGGTCGATCACCTCGTCCATCATCTGACGGAACATGTCCGAGGACGCGTCCAGCGGCTCGCCCTCGCCGATCAACCCCTGGGCTACGGCTTCACGTTTGACGTCGGACGCCCAGATCGTGGCCCCATCGACCTGAGCCACCGCCGTATCGCCGCGCTCTGGGGCCTCGTTCTTGGCACCGACGCGCCCACACGCAGCAACGCTCAGCGCCAGCGCGAGGACGAGTCCGGCATTGCGTCGTGCAGTGGCAACCGCCATTGGACGTCCTTCTGAAGACGAAATTCGCCACAAGTCCTGGTGCCTGAAGCGCACCGTCCCTAGCCATTTCCTTCATCTGATGCAAAGACTGCGACTGAGCGTCCGGTCAACGAGCCGGGCCGACCGAAATCACGACCTGGAAGGATCCTAAAGAAATGCGTGAAGCCGTCATCGTCTCCTATGCCCGCACCGGCCTGGCCAAATCCGGCCGCGGCGGTTTCAACATCACCCCACCCATGTCGATGGCGGCCCACGCCATCAAGCACGCTGTCGCGAAGTCCGGCGTCGAAGCCGATTTCATCGACGATTGCTACTTGGGCAATAACTCCCACGGCGCAGCGAACATTGGTCGTCAAGCCGCCCTGTTGGCTGGCATGCC
>JAYTWT010000239.1:0-4473 GCA_043743295.1 Alphaproteobacteria bacterium
CGGCCGATCAAGCTGAACGACGATACCGAAGGCGCCCGACGAAGGGCTGGGGAGTTATCACATGCGTTTAGGTCTCATTGCTGCCGCCACTCTGGCGGGTTTGGCCATCACGGCCGCTGGCCAAGCTGCCGCTGTCACCGTCGTCGGCGCAACCAAGGTGCGCGTGACCAGTGCAATACCGACCTGGCTGCAGGTCGCCGAGGTTGAGGCTGTTGAGTTCGGCACGCTGGACAATGTGGCCTCTCAGGCGTCTGGCGGGGTCGCCACGGCGTCGAGCGTCTATGGCGGTGGATATCTCCCAGGGAATGCCAATAACGGCAGCACTACTGGCAGCATGTTCCATTCCGGCGGTCCGGATGGCAGCCAGTTTCTGCAGATCATTCTCGGCCACACCGCGACCCTGACCCGGTTGAACCTTTGGGGGAGCACTGAAGGTTTCAACGAACGGGATTTGTATACGGTGACGATCTACAACGCCGCCGACGAGGTGCTCTATTCCGGCAATCTCGACTCGCGCGCTGACCGTCTGTCGTCCGTTACCTTCGATGACCCGATCTCGACCAGCGGGGGCGTCCCCGAACCCGCCACCTGGGCGATGATGATCGTGGGCTTCGGCTCTGTGGGCTCGATGATCCGTTCGCGTCGCTGGGCGGCGGCCTGAGCTTGGGGCGCGGCACTTAGGTCTGATACGGTCGGGGCCGGAGGGTTCCGACCTTGATCAAGCTGACGTTCTGCCTCGTGCGCCTGCCGCATCTGACGCGGGAGGCGTTCCAGGCCTACTGGTTCGACACCCATGGACCCCTGGTGGCCAGCGTGGCTGAAACGCTGATGATCCGGCGCTACGTCCAGCTCCATAGTCTGCCGACCCAGGCCAGCGCGGGCATTGCGGCCAGTAGGGGCGCGCCGTCAGAATACGACGGTGTGGCTGAGTTGTGGTTCGACAGCCTGGAAGTGCTGGCCGAAAACGGCCGCCGCCCGGAAGCCCAGGCGGCGGGTGCCTTGCTGCTCGAGGACGAGCGGCGGTTCATCGATCTGGCCAAGTCGCCGCTCTGGTGGGGAACCGAACGGCAGGTCGTGGGCTGATCAGCAGGCGTAGCGGCGCTCTACGGTGACCCTGCGGCCAGTGTAGGGATCGTAGGTCTTGTCACGGGTGATGCAGGTGCGAGCCTGACCATAGGGCCGGTCATAGTTGCGATCACCGTAGCTGCCATAACCGCCGTAGCTACCCGAGTAGCTGTCGTCGCGGGCGTCATAATCGTAGCCGTTGCCATAGCGACCATCGCTATAATCGTAGCCTCGGTTGCTACGTACACCGCTGTTTTTGCTGGCGATCGCCGCGCCGATCGCCAAGCCGGCTATGGCGGCGACTGCGGCGATAGCGGTCTTGTCGGAGTCGCGGTGCCGGTCACGGCGGTAGTCTCGGCCATAGGTGTAGCCGTCCGCGAGCGCAGGTGTGGCTGCGAAGCTAAGCCCACTGACAACCGTCAGGGCGGCCAGGGATGTCGTCCAGAACTTGCGCATGAAATGCCTCCAAGGTTCGAGGCACACGTTAACGATTTCCCGGCTGAACCGATCCTGAACGAATTGCGGCGCTTTTGGCGCGGATGGGTTTGAACTCGGAGCCAGCGTTCCAGTCCGGCCACAACCTAGAACTAGCTAGGCTTCGGCCGGCCTCGAAGGCTAGGGCCACGTCGTCGGCGGCACCCTGGTAGTTCTGGGTCGGTAGCCAGCGGTCGCAGGTCTGATGGTAGCATTGCGCGGTATAGGCTTCGACCCAAGCATCGCCGGCCGCGCGGCCGCCCTCGATCAGGTCAGCACCGCCGCTCATACCCATGAAGAGAATGGTCGGCACACCGCGTTTGGCGAGCGAGAAGTGATCTGCGCGATAGAAGAGGGCGCGTTCGGGCCTAGGGTCCGGCGTCACGGTTCGCCCGTTGCGCGCGGCAGCCGCGGCGATCCCCGCTTCTAATTCGTTTTGACCGGCACCAACCAGGATCACGTCGCGTGCGGGCCCGGCAGTCTGCAAGACGTCGAAGGTGTAGCTTCCCGCCATCTTGGTCAGCAGGGGCTCATTGCGCTGAGCGTAATACTCGCTGCCCAACAGCCCGCGTTCCTCGGCAGTCCAAGCCGCGAACAGGATCGTGCGGTCTGGCGCTGGGCCGGCCTTGAAGGCGCGCGCGATTTCGATCACGCCAGCCACACCGACCGCGTCGTCTGCCGCGCCCGGTCGGATGGTGGCCCCCGTCGCGTCCGCAGGTCCGATCCCAAAGGCGTCCCAGTGTGCGGCATAGAGAATGGTCTCGTCGGGGCGCTTGGTACCGGGCAGGGCGGCCAGCACGTTCTGGCTCTGCAGGCGGGTCACGCTGTTCTGATAGGCGGCAGAAAAACGAGCGTCCTTGAGGACCACCGGTCGAAACGCGGCGGTGCGGGCGCGGGCTTTTTCGACTTCAAAGTCCAGACCGGCCTCACGAAACAAGGCCACGGCCCGATCACGTTGTATCCAGCCCTGGAGCAACAGTTTGTCCTTCGCCGGATTCTTGCGGACGACATCGATGCTTTCGTTGTTGGCAGCGATGACTGTGCTCCAACCATAAGCCGCGCCGGCCGTCTCATGAATGATCAGCATGCCTAGCGCGCCGCGTCGCACCGCCTCCTCGTACTTGTAGACCCATCGGCCATAGAAGGTGGCGGCACGGCCACCGAACTTGCCCGCGACAGGGTCGGTCGGTGCGGCTTCGAAGTCCGGGTCATTGATCAAGACCAGCAGCAGCTTGCCGCGCACGTCGACGCCTTTGAAATCGTCCCAGCCGCGTTCCGGCGCGGTCACGCCATAGCCGACGAAGACAATAGGGGCGGCGCGAATGGTGACCCGGTCTATCGGCCGCTGGGTTTCGATCCGCAGGTCGGTCTGTTCGTGCAAGGTCGTAGTCCGGCCACCCACGGCTAGCGCGTAAGTGCCACCGGGCGCGGTCTGGAACTTCCAAAGCGGCACAGTCTGCGTCCATCCGCCGTTGTCGCCAGCAGGTGTGAGCCCCAGGGCTTTGAACTGCGCCACGATGTAGTCGACGGACTTCTGTTCACCGGGCCCGCCGGGTGCGCGTCCCGCGTAAGGCTCAGACGCAAGCTCGCGCGTGATGTCGGAGAGCCGCTGGGCGGAAATCGGCTGGCCAGAAATCGGCTGGGCGGCCATGGGCGCGGCCAGGAGGCCAAGGGCAAGGAGAATACGAAGCATGACCCAACTATAGCTTGTTACGCGCCGATTTCTTGCAAGCTTAAGCCCTTGTCACAAGTTGTGCAGTATCATCCCTTGCGAAGGGGCCGGAGAACCCCGAGATTGAAGGCTAAAGGAGGCAGCGAGCAGCATGAGCGGACCGAGCAAATCAGTGCTGGCGGCGGCGCGGCGTCTACGCAGAAGTCCGGTGCCCTTGACCCTGCTGGGTGCTGGCGCGGCGTGGCTGGCAGCGGACCAAGTTCGCCGTCGCGCGGAGGCCCCCCATGCTATCGGTTATGCCGATTTTCATGAAGGCTATGACGACGGCGCGGATGCGCTTTCAGATCTCGACCTACGGATGGCGGCCGCCAAGGCTAGGCTGGGCGGTGTCGTGGAAAAAACGCGCGAGGGTGCCTCGTCGCTGGCGCGCACGGTCCGGGCGGTCGGCTATCGCCGTGAAGCGCGTCGCAAGTTGGGTGCGCACGTTGAGGCCGAAGTTATCGTCGCGGGCACAGTCGGCCTGATCATCGGCTTGGCGATCGGCGTCGCTGTCGCCTCCCGCCGCCGCTAGAGCATCGTGCTTGCCCTTCAAAGGTGTAGAGCGTCGTTGGAACCGAAAACCGGTTCCCACTTTTCGGACGACGCTCTAGACCCAACGGCGTAGGCCGACCATGACTCTAGCCTTGGGAAGAGTCCGCCGACGGTCGAATCCTTCTCCTAAGCGACGCTCCAAAGGTGCTTTACTGTAGGCGCATGGAGCGATTTAGCCCGATCTGGGCGAACCTCCAACGCCGCGCGAGAGCCCACATGCTGCGTCTATCAACCCAAATCCATAAGTGGCTGGCGCTGGTCGTAGGCTTACAGGTCTTGGGCTGGGTTCTGGGCGGCCTCGTGATGACGGCCATTCCGATCGCGACGGTCCGGGGCGAACACCATATCGCAGCATTTCAATCCGCCGCTCTGCCGCCCAAGGGCCTCCTCAGCTACGAGTCGGTCGCCACAGCTCTGGGCGTGGAGGCGGTTGAGGCGACTTTGAAGTCGACCATAAGGGGGCCCCTGTGGATTCTAAAGGACGCCAATGGCGGGGCCCACATTGCGGATGCGGTGACAGGCCGACACGTTGAACCGCTTCCAAAGGCCGAGGCGCGAATCCTCGCGAGCGTCCAGTACCAGGGGCGCGGACAACCCGCCGTGCCGCAATGGTTCGCAGTTGCCCCACAAGAAGCGGGCAGGCCCGGTCCGCTCTGGGCCGTAGATTTTAG
>JAYTWT010000240.1:0-2317 GCA_043743295.1 Alphaproteobacteria bacterium
CATCGCGGAGATGGGCATCGAGGTGCATCTGCGCTCGATCTTCCTCAACGGCGTGCTGTTCCTGCCGCCGGATCGCGCGCCCAGCCACTTGAAGGCTGCGGCAGGCCGCATCTCGCGTGCCCGACGCCTGATCGCTGAAGGCAAGTCCGATCCGTTGCAGGCCGCGCTAGGCTTCGCCCTCTCGCGGCCCGAGGCCAGCGCCGTACTGGTGGGCGTAATGACTGCCGCCGAGATGAGCGCCGTCGTCGCCGCGGCCATGAGCCCGCCCCCCGACCTCGACTGGGACGAAATGGCCCTCGACGACGCCGAGGGCCTAGCCTGGGCGGCGGCTTAGAGAACGCGGGGTCGCGCCGGACTCTCTCCTCACCCGTTGGGCGAGAATTCACACATCGTGAAAATGGTCTCTATATCAACATCTTGGCCGTGCTCCCTTCTCCCCTTGCGGGAGAAGGTGGCCTGCGCAGCAGGTCGGATGAGGGGTGGCGCTGTGCCTCCACAGGTCGCCCGCATCGTGCGTTATCGATTGGCCTGCTTAGGATGACGGCTCGCCGACGAAATTCCAACACTGAGGCACGAGATCTCGCCCGACGCCCAGTTCCACCCCTCATCCGAGCCGCTCGCGCGGCCCACCTTCTCCCGCAGGGGGAGAAGGGAAACCGTCGCTTGAGGTAACGATGTGTAAATGCCTAGCGAAGCGGCGGGATGGGGACCGCAGTCGTTGCGGACCTCAAGGTCTATTTGAACCGCACCCCGATGAACACCGCCCGTCCTGCCTCGCCATAGCCCAGTACCTCGGAATAGCGCCGATCCGCGACGTTCTCGACGCGGGCGGTCAGGGTGACGTGGTCGTTGAGCGCATAGCTGCCAGCCAAGTCCGCCGTGACAAACCCGCCCCTCACCGCACGGCTGAACCCGTTGCGCGCTGTGTCGGATTGGCTGCTTTCGCCCCGTGCCGTGACCGCCGCCGTCCAGGCATCCTTTGTCCAGAACAGAGCGACCGAGCCGGAGTGGTCGGGAACCCGCAGCAGGCTGCGGTTGGTTGAGCGGTCGATGGCATCCAGCCAGGCATAGCCCAGCTTCACGCGCACACTGTCGCTAAGTCGCGCCTCAATCTCGGCCTCCAGTCCCGAGGAACTGGTCTTAGCGATATTGATATAGCGTGAGGCGACGTAGGAAATCTGATCGCGGACCAGCAGGCGATAGGCGGTGACCGCCGCCGATAGCCGATCATCGGACCAGCCGACACGCAGATCATAGCCCTCAGCCCGTTCTGGTCGCAGCTCGACGGCACGCGCAAAACAGAAGTCGCAGACGACCTGACTGATGGTCGGGACCTTAAATCCCGTGCCCGCCGACGCTACAGCAGTAAACCCACCGCCAAAACGCACAGCGGCGGCTAGGCGGCCCGTCGCCTTCGATCCATAGGCCTCGGGATCGTCGTAGCGGGCGCTGCCGGTCAGGGTCAGACGGTCAAGGCCCAACCTGCCCACCGCAAACACTGCGTTGTTCGAAAGGTTGCGGCTCTTGCCGGACGACAGGTCGGCGTCTGTCTGCTGGCGCTCGGCACCGACCAGCAGGGTCTCGCCCTTGGCCGCTGTCCAGCGCAGGACATTGCGCTGTGCGTCGAAGACCGACGGGAAGCTAGAGAGGTTCTGGCGATGCAGATCATAGGCGCTGATGCTGAACTGCTGGGTCAGACCCAGCGCTTCCACCGTTGCGCGGACAGAGCCTTGCCAGGCGCGGCTCTTGGCGCGCGATGTCGTGTCGCCGAGCAAAAAGGTGGGTGGCGCAAAGCCATCGATGTCAGCCTCGCTGGTGGTGAGGCGTAGGCGCGCGTCCAGCCGGACGGTCTCAGAAACGGTGATCCGGCCTCCGAGGTTCGCGGTAAGGCTCTTGAAGCCGTCGCGCTCCGTACCAGTGTCGGCCTTGGAGACCCCATCGGTGCGGAAGCCGCCGACGTTGGCGTTAAGTGCATACTGATCGTTCGCCGTCCCCGCGCCGACAAACCCGCGCACGGTCGACAGCGAGCCGCCCTCTAGATTCGCCCGCAAACCATCCAACTCGCGGGTGGTGAAGGCGACGACGCCGCCGATCGCCTCGGACCCCCAGAGCGAGCTCTGCGGACCCGCAAGGATTTCGACCCGCTCCAGATCGCCAGCTTGTAGCGACGAGGCGTCGAAGGCGCCATTGGGGTCGGACGGGTCATCGACCGGCACGCCGTCGATCAGCACCAGAGTCTTGTCCGGACTGGTACCGCGCAGCCGGATCGCTGTGGTTCCGCCGAACGCCCCGGTGCGCGCCACGCTGACCCCCGGCA
>JAYTWT010000241.1:0-1826 GCA_043743295.1 Alphaproteobacteria bacterium
ACGCCGTCCGCCTCCAACGCCTTCAGGCGCGCGCTCAACAGGCGGGTGGCCATGCCGGTGCGGGTGGCGATCCCGCCGAACCTGCGTTCGCCCTGCAACAGGGCCAACACCAGCGACAGGCTCCAGCGGTCGCAGATCGCGTCAACGGCCTGGCGCGAGGCGACCAGCACGGCATTGATCGCCACCGGATCGGCGGCTGTCAGCGGTGGTCGCGACACGATCGGCGCCCCTTTAGACCACCTCATGCAGCGTGTAGATCGGACCCGTGGCGGTCTGGCGCCCGCTGCCGACCACCAGGGCGTCGTTGAGCCAGGCATATTGCGCCGCCCCGGTCTCGAACCGCGCCAGGATGCGCAGCATGTACTCGTGATCTGCGAGCATCGCCCCGCGGGAGAACCGCGCCATCGGCTCCGGCGGCGCCCGGAACGTCCCCTGATAGGTGCAATAGATCAGCGCGCCGTCGTCGGTCTTGAGCGTGATGCGCACATCGATCACCATCACGCCGTCCGGCCGGTTGATCACCCAGTCGGCGCCACCGGGCAGCACAGCTCCCTTCAGCCGCGGGCCTTCGAAGGCGCCGCCGAAGATTGGCGCGATGCGCCGCCGACCCCCAGCGGTCTCACCGATGTTCAGCATGCCGGCGAAGTCCACCTGCAATGTCAGCGTCAGCAGGTGGGCAGTGGTCAGCGGCGCGACGGTGGATGTAGGCACGGGCGGACTTTCCGAGAGGTGGTTGAGATTTCGCGGCAAACTCTATCAGCGGCCAATTCAGTTGCATAGTGAGAGTTAGTATGGAAATCTCCCGAAAGCTCAGCGCAGAGGGACAAGGCATGGCCTCGCACACCATCATCGAACGCCGCCCCGGCCCCTCCGTGCAGGAGGTGCTGGCCCAAGATCGCGTGCCCGCGCCGGCCGTGATGCTGTCAGAGTCACCGGCCACCGGCCTTGGCGAGGGCGATGTCGGCATCGAACGATACTTCTCCAAAGCCTGGCATGATCGCGAGGTCGAAAAGGTTTGGCGCAAGACCTGGCAGTTGGCCTGCCGGGTCGAGGAAATTCCCAATGTCGGCGACCATGTGGTCTATGAGATCGTCCACGACAGCCTGATCGTGGTGCGCACCGGGCCCGAAGACGTTCGCGCCTACGTCAATTCCTGCCTGCACCGGGGCACCCAGTTGCGCACCGAGGGCGGCTGCGTGAAGCAGTTCCGATGCCCCTTCCACGGCTTCACCTGGAGCCTTGCGGGCAAGCTGATCCACGTGCCGGGACAGTGGGATTTCCCAAATCTGGACCCCGCCGAGTTTGACCTGCCGCAGGCTCGGGTCGGCGTCTGGGGCGGCTTCGTGTTCGTCAATTTCGACGCGGATTGCGAACCCCTGGAAAGCTACCTCGAAATCCTGCCCGAGCACTTCAAGACCTTCGCCCTGGAGGACCGCTACAAGGCCATCCACGTGGCCAAGATCATGCCCTGCAATTGGAAGCTGGCGATGGAGGCCTTCATCGAGAGCTACCATGTGCCCTCCGCCCACCCCCAGGTGCTGGGCTACTATGGCGATGAAAACACCCAGTACGACGTCTGGCCCGGCGTGCGACATGTGAACCGGATGATCAGCGTACAGGGCGTGCCCAGCCCGAGCCTGGCGGGGCTCGATCCGGACGTCACGATCCGCAACATCCGCCGCGACGTGCCCTTCTATTCCGGTGCGCCGATCGAGGCGGACGAGACCGGTTCGGCGCGCGGCAACCTGGCGCAACGGGCCCGCGAGAAGATCGGCCGCGCCACCGGCCGCGACCTGTCAGCGCTGTCGGACACCGAGAGCCTCGAC
>JAYTWT010000242.1:0-8299 GCA_043743295.1 Alphaproteobacteria bacterium
CGGGCGAGCCCGGACCGGCGGCGACCCTGTCTCCTTAGGCGGCTTGCAACTGGGCAGCGGACATCTTGCCGCTGCGCTGGTCGCGCTCGAGTTCAAAGCTGACCTTCTGGCCTTCGTTGAGCGAGCCCAGGCCCGCGCGTTCGACGGCTGAGATGTGCACGAACACGTCCGCGCCACCTTCATCAGGTTGGATGAAGCCGAAGCCTTTGGTGGGGTTGAACCATTTCACAGTGCCGACGGCCATATGAGTATCCCTTCAAGAATGCTGTCTTCGAGCGGCCCAGGGGGGACGCAAGATCAAAATGTCGTAGAGGATCGTCCTAGGTTCGGGCTCGATCCGAAGAACAAGCTCGAAGAGCAACCGAACCACAGCGGTTTTCGATCTGGCTTAATGGTCACAAAATCGCAGCTTTGGCCAGAGAATTCGCGGAATTCGCCCGCGTGCCGCTCAAGCGGCGTCCAAAAGACCGGCCGGGGCCTCAGGCCTGTTGCTAGTTCGGCTGGTAGCGTCCCGGCTGGGCCAGGTCGCTGAACTTGGTCAAATTCTCGTCGAAGTGGAGCTTGACGGTGCCAATTGGGCCGTGACGCTGTTTGGCGATGATCAGTTCGGCGACATTGCGGATCTGGTCCATCTCGTCCTGCCAGGTCAGATGTTCCGGCGTGTTCTCGCGCGGCTCCAGCCGGGCTTTGTAATAGGCCTCGCGGTAGATGAACATGACCACGTCGGCATCCTGTTCGATGGAGCCGGACTCGCGCAGGTCGGACAGTTGTGGGCGCTTATCCTCGCGGTTCTCGACTTGGCGCGACAGCTGGGCGCAGGCGATGATCGGGACGTGCAGTTCCTTGGCGAGGGACTTCAGGCTCATGGTGATCTCGCTGACCTCCTGGACCCGGTTCTCGTTGCGCTTGCCCGCCGAGCCGGTGACCAGCTGCAGATAGTCGACCACGATCAGGTCAAGGCCGGAGGTGCGCTTCAGGCGCCGGGCTCTGGCGGCGAGCTGGGAAATTGAGATGCCGCCAGTGTCGTCGATGTAGAGCGGCGCACTTTCGATATCGAGCGCGGCCTCGCGGATACGGCCATATTCTGAAGGGTTGATCTCGCCTTTGCGCATCAGGTTGGATGGCACGCCGGATACTTCGCCCAGTAGGCGCAGGGCCAGCTGGTCTGCCGACATTTCCAGCTGGAAGAAGGCCACGATACCGCCGCTGGTCGTCTTGCGGGAACCGTCGGGCCGGGGCTCCCAGGCATATTTGCGCGCGACATCGAACGCGATGTTGAGGCCCAACGAAGACTTTCCCATCGAGGGGCGCGAGGCCAGGATGATCAGGTCGGAAGGGTGCAGACCGCCCAGCATCCGATCCAAATCGTTAAGCCCGCTGGAGACCCCGGCCAGGCCCCCTTCGCGGGAGAACGCTTCGGCGGTATTTTCCAGGGCGCGCGCCAACGCGGTTGGGAACGTGATGAAGCCGCTGGTGGACGCACCGCTCTCGGCTAGGCTGAACAGTTGTTGTTCAACGGCCTCGATTTGCTCCTTTGCGCTGGTGTCGGTGTCGGACATTGCGGCCAGCGACATTTCGCCCGACAGCCGGATCAGTTCACGCCGTAGCGCCAGATCGTGGACGACGCGGGCATAGTCGCCGATGTTCGCGGCCGGCGGTGCCTTGTCCACCAGATCGGCCAGATAGCGCACGCCGCCCAACTCGTCGAAGGCCACGTCGTCTGGAAAGCGCTGGGCGATGGTGAGCGGGTCGGCCAGGCGGCCCGACCGGATATGCTCTTCAACTGCGGCATACAGACGCGCGTGAACCGGCTCATGTAAATGCTCTGCCGCCAATGGCACGCTGATCCGCTCATGGGCGGCGTTGTCGTAAAGCAGGATACCCAGTAGCGCCTGTTCGACCTCAAGATCCGCCGGAATTCGCGAGGCAGGTTGGCCGACGGGCGGAAAGGTCATCAAGGTCATCGGATCGTTCTAACCCCCGGCACCGCCCGGGCCAGATATCATTGCGGCACGGTCCCCAGGAACCTTGGCCCTGTGGACAAACGACCTATCAGAATAGTCCCGCCAGGAGGTTGATCGTCAACGCCACGATCAGCGTGTTGAACGCGAAGGCGATCAGGCTGTGCAGCGTGCCGACCCGACGCAACCGGCGATCCGTGAACGCGACATCCGCTGTTTGGGCCGCCACGCCGATGACGATGCTGAAGTGCAGGAAATCCCAATAGTCAGGTGCATCTTCGCCTGGAAATGACAATCCGCCGGTATCGCCGCCGGTGTCGGGGTCTGCACTGTAGTAGGCGTGGGCATAGTGCAGGGCGAAGACCACCTGCATCACCAGCCAGGACGCAGTGACGGTTCCAAACGCAGCCGCCACGTGCAGGTTTCTCATGAGGCCGTGCTCATGTTGGGCGAGGGACAGTTCCTGGCCGACAGCGATAACACTGGCGGCGCTGGCGGCGATCATCAGCGCCAGGATCACCGCATCGCCTTGGTCCTCCTTCGCGGCACGCAGGCGGATATGGTCGGGCCCTGTGCCGAGGATCGTCAGTCCAATCAGGGAGAGGTATAGCGCGCAGAAGGTGTCCCAGCCCGCGATCATGGCCGTGACGGCGCGCACCCCTGGGATCGAAAGGGCCCAAGCCGCGCCGACGACAATCCCCGTCGCCAGTGATATGAGAAGTTTCGGACGCGTCATGAACATCGTCGGTCCCAGGCACCAGGACTTCGATTGTCTAGAGCGTGTCATGAGATCGGCATTTCAAATTCCAGGAAGTTGCGGCCACGCCGGCGGCGATAGCTGGCGATTTGGCACCAGGCTTGAATCAGAGCGAGTCCAGCGCCGCCGCCGCGCCGGGTGTTCGGCCCCTCAAAAACCGCCAGACGCGGGTCAAACGCCCGACCCGCATCGCTGATCGTGAGGCGGACCACGCCGGGTTCGCGCCTTAGCCGCAGCACGATCCGCGCTGCCGGCGAAGCGCCACCATGCTCGATCACATTGTTCAGCCATTCCTCAGTGATCAACGCCAGGCTATCGGCATCAGCTGCGTTGAGCCCGGCCCGCTGGGCAAAGGCGCGCGCGCTCGTCAAGGCGCACGTCACAGAGCCACGACCCGTCGGCAGATGCGTCAGGACTTCGGATTCGGACTCGGCGCTGGACTGGTCTATGTCTTAACCTTGATGTTCGGAGGGGGTCTCATGCGAAACACGTTGGTCCTAGGATTGCTTATGGTCGCCGCGCTGTCGACGCCCAGCGTAGCTTTGGCGGAAATCGGCCGTATCAAGTCGGTCAGCGGTGCCGCCGCGGTGGAGCGCGGTAAGGCGTCGGCGTCGGCGACACCCGGCTATCAGTTGCTGGTCAGCGATGTGATTTCGACGGGCAAGGATGGCCGGATCGGCATCACTTTTGCAGACAACAGCCGCTTTGCGGTGGGCCCGAACAGCCGGGTCGCGCTCAGCCAATTTGAGTTTGACGACACGACCCACAAGGGCCGGTCGCTGACCACGGTGGATCGGGGCTCTCTGGCCATCGTATCGGGTCAGATCGCCAAGGAGAACAAGGACGCGATGCGGGTCCGCACACCGACGTCCTTGTTGGCGGCGCGCGGCACTCGGTTCGTGGTGGAAGTCAAATGAGGCCCTTTGCGATCATAGTGACTGCAGTGCTCCTGAGCGGGTGTGCCACCAGTCGTGTCGCGTTGCTCAATGATGAGGGGGTCGCGACGGCGGGCGCTGTCGCGGTGTTCGACGCCAAAACCGAGGCAGAGCGCGGTATGCTCAACGTCGCTAACACCGAGGCGTCGGTCGGCGGCAAGACCGTTCGCGCTCGCGCGATTACAGGTACGGCCTACAATCAATTGGCAGCCTATATCCCGGCGGCACCCCGCAGCTATGTGATGTACTTCCTGGAGGGTTCTACCGATTTGGCACCGGGCTCGGAGATCATCCTGGCCGCGCTACGGAAAGAGGTCTCAGCCGGCTCGGAGGTCCAGATTACGGGCCACACGGATACCGTCGGAACGCTGGAAGCCAACGACAAGCTGTCGTTGGAGCGGGCTAGCGAGGTTCGCGCGGCGCTCGTGTCGCAAGGCCTTCCGGTCGCCAGCGCGCGTATCGTCGGTCGCGGTGAGCGTGAGCCTAGGGTCAAGACCGCTGATGAGGTGAGCGAGGCCGCCAACCGGCGCGTCGAGGTGATTTTACGTTGATGGGATTGGGCGCAGCCGGAGCGCCATGACCGTCAGGTCGTCGCTCGGCTCGCTACCGGCTTCGAAGGTGCGCACAGCGGCGATCACCTGATCGATCATCTGGGAGATCGACGGACTGCGCGAGGCTTGGGTGATCGCGTCTAGAACTTGTTCGCGGCTGAACAGGGTTCCATCGGGCGCCTGGGCTTCGGTCAGGCCGTCGGTGAAGGCGACCAAAGTCTCGCCTGGCATTAGGCAGTGAATTTCGACCGCGTAGGGGAAATCGTCGACCACGCAGAGCGGCGGGCCGCCGCGCAGGGCAATCTCGCGCACCTGTCCCCCCGCATCCACCACCAGCGGATTCTCGTGACCAGCGCTGCAAAGGTCGAGCGTGCCATCAGCGTGCAACACGCCGACCAAGAGCGAAACGGCCATGGCCTGCCCATTGTCGCGCGACAGTTCCAGGTTGATGCCCTGCACGGCGGCCTCAAGACTGGTGTCCGGGCGGACCAGGAAACTGCGCGATAGAGCCTTGGAGAGCGCCATGAACAGCGAGGCCGGAACGCCTTTGCCGGTGACATCTCCGACCAGGAAACAAACCCGCCCATCGTCAAACCGGAAGGCATCGTAGAGGTCGCCGCCGACCGACCTGGCGGGCTGCAAGACCGCGTCCAACTCCACCACCTCGGAGACCTTTGCCAAGACATGTCGCGGTGCCAGCATGCCGGACTGAATGTCCGCTGCTACGGACAACTCGGTGGAGATACGTTCTGCGGTCAGTCGCTCTTCCTGCAGGGTCGCGCGCAAGCGCACCTGCATCCGGCGGCCTTCGACGAATAGCAGGGTGAACATCACCGCAGAGGTCGCTGCACCGGGGGCCAGCATCGGATAGGGGTCGATCAGGAGGTTGTTCTGAAACGCCAACCAGCTGCCGCCGAACGCTACTGCGGCTTCCAAGACGGCACCAAGGCCGACCAGTAGCATCGGTGCCCGCGGAACGCCCAGCCAGGCCAGCAAGACCAGGGCGAGCCCGAGGCTCCATTCCAGCACCGGCGCCCAGACCGGACGCTGAAGCGCGACCCCGCGCAGGATCGCATCAACCGCCTGTGCCTGCACGAAGACGCCATAGGTCTCAGTGTCGCGTGGCGTGGTCACCACGTCGGAGGTGCCGGCTGCGGTCAGGCCGACCAACACGATGCTGTTCTTGAAGGTATCGGGTGCCACGCCCTTTCGCAGCAAATCGACGGCGGGGTAGGTACGATAGGCGGCGCGCTCCCGCTCGGTCAGATGTCGGGAGCCCTGGGCCAATTCGGCAGAGGCAACCGCGAGCCTGGGCTCAATCCGGCCGCCGGCATCGACCACAATCCGGCGTGTTCCGACCCGAATAGCTGTGAGGCCGGACTTGGTGCCTACCAACTGGACGCTGTCCGCGCCCTCGGCCACGCGAACGAGTTCCAACGCAAGGCTTGGCGACAGGACTCCGCCGGGACGTCCCAGCAACGGCACACGGCGGACAACGCCGTCAGCGTCGGGAGGACCGTTGGCTAAGCCGTGACCGAGGGCCGTTCCTTCCAAAAGCTCAAGGTTGGTGACGACACTCGCATACATGGGGACCGCGTCGGGGACGGGACCTTCGAACGTGACCTCAGGCGGTAGGATCGTTGGCGCGACCGCTGCGCTGTCGTCTCGATCATAGGATCCGGCCTCGACGCCGGCCCGCGCCAGAACGACCGGTGCGCGCCCGATCACCTGGGCGAAAACCGCATCCATCGACGGCAGTGTGGACACCTCTGCCTGGGTCTGCGGTGAGAGTTCCGGGTAGAGTTTCGCGAAATCGACTGGGTTCTGGCGGTCAGCCTCGGCAAACAGGAAATCATAGCCGATCGCCACGGCACCCCTTGCGGCGATCTGTTCGGTCAGGCGTGCCAGAGTGTAGCGCGACCACGGCCATCCGCCGAGCGCCTCGAGGCTCGCGGCATCGACCACCACCACCTGGACCCGCGGCGAGGATGCAGGGGCCGGGGAATAGCGATGGAACGCGTCGAACAGCGGTTGCCGTAGCAGCCCCCCAGCGGCCAGCAGCGCAAGCGCGGTCACCAGTGCTGCCGCCAGGCCCAGCGCTCGGACCCGAAGCTGCGCCCCCCGGTCCTGCTCAATGAGAGCTTCAGACCCTGACTTCGAGGCCGTCATAGGCGCAGATCACCTCCAGCGACGGCCCGTCGCCGCGTACCAACTCCTCATAGCGGATTGTCTCGCCGTGCATGCGTTGGATGTCGGCATCGGTATAAGTCGGTTCGTGGTGGAACAGTGCCAGCCGTTTGGCCTTGGCGGTGTGGCAAAGGTCTACGGCAACGATGTTGGACGAATGGCCCCAGTCCTGCTTCAGGCTGACGCTGTCGCCCAGAGAATACATGGTGTCGCAGATCACCAGATCGGCGCCGCCGAAGAACGTCTCAAAGGCGACCTCGGCCTCCATGTTCTCCATCTTGTGCTCGGAGTCTGTGGAATAGATCACCGCGCGACCCGCCTTTTCAAAGCGATAGCCGTAGCTGTCGTGCGAGTGATGCTGGGCGACCAAGGTGACGTTGAGGCCTGCTGCGTCGAACGCCTCGCCGGGCGCATGGACGATGAACTCGAACTTGGCCTTCAGCCAGACGAAGGGCACGGGGAAGGATATCTCTTCCTGTTGTCGCCGCAGCGCCGCCTCGGCATCGGCATGGCCGGAGTGCACGATGATCGTCGCGCCTGGATCAAAGGCTGGCCCGAAGAACGGGAAGCCCATGATGTGGTCCCAATGCAGGTGCGACAGGAAGATGTGGTAGACCCTCGGGTGGCCCGCCGCACAGCGTTTGAAGGCATCAATGCCAAACTCGCGAAGGCCTGAGCCGAGGTCGCAAACCACGAAAGCCCCATCCGCGCCCTCAATCTCGACGCACGAACTTGCCCCGCCAAACCCGCCATAGGTGGCGAAATCCAGATGGCTGCGCGCGAAGGCGTCGGCCTCGGCCTCATCGGCAAAGCTTCGGCCACCTGCGGCCACCAAGGCCCTGGCGATCTTAGCTTGAATGGTCACCGCGGTTTGCGCCACCGGTAGAGAGCCCCGCGTACCCCAGAAACGTACCAGCATCACCCGCTCCTGCGTCTATCAGGTCGCCGACGCGACGTCGTCAACGACAGTGAACAACATGTCATAGCGGCTGATCTGGATGATCTGCCGCATCCGGTCGTTGGGCGCGGCAAGGGTAATCGGCCGCTCAGGGCCGGCGGCATCCTTGGCGATCTTCAAGACCCGAAGGCCGCGCGACGACATGTACTCCAGTTGCGATAGGTCAACGACCAGCCGGACGCCTAAGGTCCCGGCTTCGGCCACCGCCGCCAGCAGGTGGGTTTGAAACACCTCCCAGGTGGTCTCGTCGACCTTGCCGATCGGTCGACCGATCAGCGGTCCGCCAGCCGATGCGTCCTGCTGCCAATCCATCCCCATGTCCCCCGTGGGCCGAACCTAAAGCGCGACCGTCACCTCACCCGGCAAGTGATGGCACAGAGGGTCACCGTGCAACTGGTTTCGCGCGTCAGGAGAGGAATGGATTCACCTGCGTGGACACGAACCCGACACGGTGCAGTGGCTCGGGGTGCGCGAATTCTGGTCACCGGACGATTTCGGGCGCTGCTCGGCGGCTTTAGTGATTTGCCGCAATATTGGGCGACAACCTTACAGCGATGTAACTCCTTGTGGCAAAAGGTGTTGCGTGCGTGCATCGGCCTCAAAAGAACTTGTCACAATTGCAATTTCTCGTTTGCGCGCCGGCAACCGCAAACTTCATAGACCCCGCCTGGAATCGCCCTGCATCAGAGGCGACGTTAGGGAAGACATATGTCCAAAAGCAGATTTTTCTGCGGCGCATCGACGATTGCCGCAATTGTCGCGTTCGCCGCGAGCGGCCAGGCCATGGCCCAGACGGGCGATGAAAAAACCACTTCGGTCGAGGAAGTGGTGGTCACTGGCTCCTTCATCCGCGGTACGCCTGAAGATGCGGCCCTGCCCGTCGACGTGATCGGCACCGAGGAACTTCAAAAACGCGGCTCGCCCAGCACGCTAGACCTCATCAAGACCCT
>JAYTWT010000243.1:0-3457 GCA_043743295.1 Alphaproteobacteria bacterium
GCCATTAGACAGCCTTCCAGTATGGGAACTTCGACTGAGGGCGATACGTCGGGAGGTGCTTACTCAGGAATGGAAGTTTGCGCATCTGCGGCGACACGAACGCGTTCGCGATCATCGCCAACCCGCCCAGCGGTGAGATCACGAAGATGCTCTCGAGGAGTGACACGAGCGCGATCATGGTCAGCGAAAGCGGTGCAGCCAGCAACCACGCCGCGAGATATGCTCTGCCTCGCCCGTTCCAGTCACTCGGCGAATGGCCAACCAGCGTCGCCAGCGCTGGAAAGACGACCCATATCGCGGCGAAGAAACCTACCATCCAAGGGTGCTCGACGCTCATCGATCGATCTCCCCGAACACGATGTCGATGGACCCGATCACGGCGGAGACGTCGGCCAGCATGTGGCCGCGGGTCATCCAGTCCAGGGCTTGCAGGTGCGGATAGCCCGGCGCGCGGATCTTCACGCGGTAGGGTTTGTTGGTACCGTCGCTGACCAGATAGACGCCGAACTCCCCCTTGGGGGCTTCGACGCAGGCGTAGACCTCGCCCGGCGGGGTGCGATAGCCCTCGGTGAACAGCTTGAAGTGATGGATCAGGGCCTCCATCGAGCGCTTCATCTCACCCCGACGCGGCGCGGCAATCTTATTGTCTTCGATCAGCACCGGGCCCGGCGTTTTCAACAGGCGCGCACAGCACTGCTTGATGATCTTGGTGGACTCGCGCAACTCCTGCATGCGGCAGAGATAGCGGTCGTAGCAGTCGCCGTTCACGCCGACCGGAACGTCGAATTCCATCTCGTTGTAGCAGGCGTAGGGCTGCGAGCGGCGCAGATCCCAGGCGATGCCGGAGCCGCGCACCATCACGCCGGAGAACCCGTTGGCGATGGCCTCATCCCGCGTCACCACGCCGATATCGACGTTGCGCTGCTTGAAGATGCGGTTGTTGGTGATCAGGCCTTCGATGTCGTCGCAGATGCGTGGGAAGTGGTCGGCCCAGTCGTCGATGTCGCGGATCAGCGCCTCGGGCAAGTCCTGGCGGACGCCGCCGACCCGGTAGTAGTTGGCATGCATGCGCGCGCCCGAGGCCCGCTCATAGAACACCATCAGCTTTTCGCGCTCTTCGAAACCCCAGAGCGGCGGCGTCAAGGCACCGACGTCCATAGCCTGGGTGGTGACGTTCATGATGTGGTTCAGCACCCGGCCGATCTCGTCATAGAGCGTGCGGATCAGCTGGGCGCGATATGGGGCCTCGATACCCAGTAGCTTTTCGATGGCCAGGACGTAGCCGTGTTCCTGGTTCATGGGCGCCACATAGTCGAGGCGGTCCATGTAGGGGATGGTCTGCTGATAGGGCCGGGCCTCCATCAGTTTCTCGGTGCCGCGATGTAGCAGACCCACGTGCGGGTCCACCCGCTCGACCACCTCGCCATCGAGCTCTAGCACCAAGCGCAGTACGCCATGGGCGGCCGGGTGCTGCGGGCCGAAATTGATGTTGAACTTGCGGACCGGCGTTTCGGGGGTTGCCGGATCGTGGAAATAGTCTGCGGGCTGAACCGGCGCGATCTTGGTGGTCATGCCTTGCTCCTGCTCTTCTCGTCGCCGGGCAGGATGGCGGCGAACCCGCGCTCGGCCCCTTCCCAGGGACTGAGGAAGTCCCAATTGCGCCACTCCACCGATTTGACCGGCTCATAGACCACGCGCTTGAGTTCCTCGTCATAGCGGACCTCGACGTAGCCGGTCATCGGGAAATCTTTGCGTAAGGGGTGGCCATGGAAGCCGTAGTCAGTCAGCAGGCGACGCAGGTCCGGGTGGCCATCGAAGAAGATGCCATACATGTCGAAGGCTTCCCGCTCATACCAGTCGGCGCTGGGGAAGACGCCGACGACGGAGGGCACAGCCGTATCCTCGTCGGTCTGCACCTTCAGCCGAACCCGGCGGTTATGGGTCATGGAAAGCAGGTGATAGACGACGTCGAAGCGCAGCGGACGCTCCGGATAATCCGCGCCGCAGACATCCTGCAGCTGGTGAAAGCCGTAGTCTTCGCGAAGGCTCGTTAGCGCCTCAACGACCTTAGCCGCGGGTCCAGTCAGGGTCAGTTCGCCGAACTGCACGTCTGCACCCGTCAGGATGCCTTTGGCGCCCTTAAGGATCGTCTTGCCGAGCTTGGTGAGGTCGGCGTCTTTCACCGGCCAAGTCATCGGATGATGGTCCCCGTGCGGCGGATCTTCTTTTGAAGCTGAAGTACGCCGTAGACCAGCGACTCGGCGGTCGGCGGGCAGCCGGGAATGTAGATGTCCACCGGCACGATCCGGTCACAACCGCGCACGGTCGAGTAGCTGAAATAGTAGTAGCCGCCGCCGTTGGCGCAGGACCCCATCGAGATCACGTATCGCGGGTCCGGCATCTGGTCGTAGACCTTGCGCAGGGCCGGAGCCATCTTGTTGACCAGGGTGCCGGCCACGATCATCACATCGGACTGCCGCGGACTGCCGCGCGGCGCCGTGCCGAACCGCTCAAGGTCATAGCGTGGCATCGAGGTCTGGATCATCTCGACCGCGCAGCAAGCGAGCCCGAACGTCATCCACATCAGCGAGCCGGTGCGCGCCCAGGTGATCAGGTCGTCGACGCTGGCGGTGACAAAGCCCTTGTCAGCCAACCCTTGAGAAACGCCGTCGAAGAACGGGTCATGCTTGCCGGGGTCGTAGCCCTCGACGGTTGAGCGCGCGGCGGAGCCGGCAGGAACGATCACTCCCATTCCAGGGCCCCCTTCTTCCACTCGTAGATGAAGCCCACTGTCAGCACGCCTAGGAAGGTCATCATCGACCAGAAGGCGAAGATCGCGGTCTCCTGCGGCAGCTTCATCAGCGAGACCGCCCAGGGAAATAGGAACGCAACTTCCAGATCGAATATGATGAACAAGATCGAGACCAGATAGAACCGCACGTCGAACTTCATCCGCGCATCGTCGAAGGCGTTGAAGCCGCACTCATAGGAGGACAGCTTCTCGGCGTCCGGCGACTTCGGGGCGACGACGGCCGCAAACACGATGAAGATCACGCCCAAAGCGGCAGCGATCCCTAGGAAGATCGCGATCGGCAGGTACTCGAGCAGAAAGGAATTCATGAGGTCTCCGGCGGGACTCGCGGGCACCTTCTAGACCTATCATACGACCGTTTCAAACCCACCTTGTGCAGCGCGAAAAGTGAGCCCTTAGGTCGCCGAAAATCATCCAATGGCGCGCGCTTAGGCACTCAAACGTTGACACGATTCCACCTCGCCCCTATCAGAGCCGCCTTCGCTCGACCGGAAGGTCATGCGCGGGTGTAGCTCAGTTGGTTAGAGCGCCGGCCTGTCACGCCGGAGGTCGCGGGTTCGAGTCCCGTCACTCGCGCCATTTCCGTGGGCGTGACCACTCGTTTCCCGTACAGATTCCTGAGACCAGGCGCTGTTCGCCGCGCTC
>JAYTWT010000244.1:0-12885 GCA_043743295.1 Alphaproteobacteria bacterium
GCCATCCACCGCAGCCTCTATGACGCCTTCGTGGCCTATCCGCTCGAAGACCGGCTTCCGACTTAAAGGAACGTCCATTGCTCCTCGAAATTCGTCACGTCACCCAGTACAAATATGCTGTTCCTGTGCGCGAGAGCACCATGGAAATCTGGATGCAGCCGCAGAAGAATCTGCGCCAGCGGCTGGTCAGTTTCGACCTGGATCTCGATCCGCCGTCGCAGTTGTTCTCCTACGCCGACAGCTTCGGCAACGCGGTCTATCACTTTGACGTGCCCCAACCGCATGACCAGTTGACCATCACAGCGCGCGCAGCCGTGGAGAGCCAGGCCCCGGCCCGACTGCCCACGTCCCTGGACATGGGCGAATGGGAGCGGCTGAAGTCAGAATTTCTCAAGGGCGAGAACTTTGACTTCCTGCACCCCCATGGGTTCGCACGGGAAACCGACGGCTTGAAGCACTATGAGGCCGAACACGACATTGACGGTCTGCGCCGCTTCGACCCACTGACGGCTGTCCTGGCGCTGAACAAGGCGATCTACGATTCCTTCGCTTACGAGACCGGCGTCACCCGCGCCGACAGTCCGATCGACGTGGTGTTGAAAGCCCGCAAAGGCGTCTGCCAGGATTTTGCCCACGTTATGGTCACGATCTGCCGAGCCTGGGGCGTACCGGCGCGCTATGTCTCCGGCTATTTGTTCACGGATAGAAAGCGCGGCGACCGGTCCGACCCGGACGCAACCCATGCCTGGGTCGAAGTCTTTCTGCCGAGCCTGCGCTGGATCGGGCTTGACCCCACCAACAACACCATAGCTGGAGAGCGGCATATCGCCTGCGCAATCGGTCGAGACTACTCCGACGTGCCGCCCTCGCGTGGGGTCTATAAGGGCGAGGCTGATAGCCGGCTGGATGTCGGCGTTTCCGTCCGGCGGGCCCGCGCTGCGATGACTGACCCGCAGTTCCTGCGCGTTTCAAAGCCAGGTCCGCCGCTCAGCCGGCGCGTCGAACCCAATGTGGCTGCCTATGAGGAACAGCGCCGCCACGAGATGCAGCAGCAGCAATAGCGCGCACGGCTAAAGTTTAGGCCGGTCTGACAAATCTTGACCGGTCAGCTGATAGTGGACCAGTTCAGCGATGTTCGTCGCATGGTCACCGATGCGTTCCAGGTTCTTGGCGATGAACAACAGGTGCGTTGAATCGCCGACACTTGCCGGATTGGCCGCCATTCCGGCCACAATCTCGGCAAGAACGGCATCGTGCCGCTCGTCGATCTCGGTGTCCTTAAGCCAGACCTCATACGCACCCTCGGCGTCGCCCTGGCGGAACGCGTAGACAACGGCGGCCAGCCGATCCGCCGCCAACTGGCCAAGCCCCGCGATACTGTTGGCCTGACCGGCCTGCGCCGCCGCCGTCATTCGGCCGACGCGCTTGGCGATATTCTTGGCCAGGTCGCCGCAACGCTCTAGCTGCATGGCGGTCTTCATTGCTGCGATAGGTCGGCGCAGATCGTCCGCCATCGGCTGGCGTAAGGCGATAAACTTGATCGCCCGTTTCTCGATCTCGGCGTCTTGCAGATCCAATGCGTCGTCCGCCCGCACGACCTTGCTCGCGGCCTTCAGGTCATGACGAACGAAGACGTCAACGGCGGCCCTTATCTGCGCTACCGCCAGATCACCCATGGCGGCGACGTCGTGGGCTAGGCCGTCTAGGTCGGCATCGACCGCTCTTATTGTGTGGTCCATGAAGTCTCCTAGCCGAACCGGCCGGTGATGTAGTCGCGGCAACGCGACGTGACGGGACTGGTGAAAATCTGCTCGGTCTCGCCGAATTCAACCAATGTGCCCAGGTACATGAATCCCGTATGGTCCGAGAGCCGCGCGGCTTGGCCCATATTGTGGGTCACGATCACCACCGTGTACTCTGACTTGAGCGCCGCGATCGTTTCTTCGAGGCGGGCCGTCGAGATTGGATCAAGAGCCGATGCAGGCTCATCCAGCAGCAAGATTTCAGGCTTCACTGCAATTCCGCGCGCCACGCAGAGGCGCTGTTGCTGGCCCCCGGATAGGCTGAGGCCAGACTCCTTGAGCTTGTCCTTTACCTCGTCCCAAAGCGCGGCCTTGCGCAGCGACTCCTCGACCCGAACGGCCAAGTCCGGCTTGGACATCCGTTCATAGAGGCGCACCCCATAGGCGACGTTGTCAAAGATCGACATTGGGAACGGCGTCGGCTTCTGGAACACCATCCCGATCCGCGCCCGCAGCGCAGCGACGTTCACCCTCGGGCCGAGGATATCCTCACCGTCAAGCATCACCTGGCCCTGGGCTTTTTGGCCCGGATAGAGGCTGTACATGCGGTTCAAGGTCCGCAGCAGGGTCGATTTTCCACAGCCCGACGGACCGATCAGCGCCGTGATGGCGTTCTGGGCGAACGACACCGTCACGTCATTCAGAGCCTGTTTTCCGGAATAGAAAAAGTCGAGATTGCGGATCGCCAGTTTCACCCGCTCGGGCGGGATTTCTAGGACCGCCGTTTCGGGCGCACTGTCGATTGGAGCGTTCATGAGCGATGAGGTTCCCGAGCAATCAGGCGGGCGAGGATGGTCACCGTGAGCACGGTTGCGGCGATCAATAGCGCACCGGCCCAGGCTAGGCGGCGCCAGTCGTCATAGGCGCTCAAGGCGAAGTTGAAGATCACTACCGGCAGGTTGGCGGTCGGCTTGGTCATGTCGAGATTCAGGAACTGGTTGTTCAGGGCCGTAAACAATAACGGAGCCGTCTCGCCGCTGATCCGCGCGAATGCCAGCAACGCCCCCGTCAGCATTCCGCCCTGCGCCGAGCGCCAGACGACGCGCAGTATCGTCTTCCAGACCGGTGCACCCAGCGCCACGCTGGCTTCGCGCAGCGCCTTGGGCTGCAGCCGCAACACATCTTCCGTCGTTCGCGTGATCACCGGTGCGGCAATCAAGCCCAGGGCGATCGCACCGGCCAGACCCGAGAACCCTTTGAACGGAGCGACAAAAATCTCATAGACAAACAGGCCCACTAGGATCGACGGGGCCGAGAGCAGGACATCGTTCAGGAACCTGACCAGCTTGCCGTAGACGCTCTCACCCGCGTACTCAGATAGCCAGGTCCCAGCCAAAACGCCGACAAAGACCGCGCCGATCATCGCCAGCGTGCACATCATCAGCGAACCCATGATAGCGTTTAACAACCCGCCCTCAGAGCCCGGTGCGGGCGTCGATTTGGTGAAGATGTTGAGGTCCAGGCCGCCCAGCCCTTGGCTGAGCAGCGACCACATGATCGCGGTCAGAGCGATGAGGGCCACGGCGGTCGCAAGCCAGCAGAAGGTCAGAAAGAACCCCTCGCCCACGCGCCGGGTCCAGCGTTGAGGTGCCATCACGCTCATAGAGTTGCCTGCCGGCCGATCAGGACACGGGCCAGTGCCAGGACCGTGAACGTGATCACAAACAGGACCAATCCAAGCGCAATCAATGAGGAGATGTGAAGCACGTCGGTCGCCTCCGCGAACTCATTGGCGATGGTTGAAGCGATGGTCGATCCGGAGGCGAATATCGATGTCGGAAACCCATGCGCGTTGCCGATGATGAACGTTACCGCCATGGTCTCGCCCAGCGCCCGACCAAGGCCCAGCATCACGGCACCGATAGCACCGGTGCGGACATAGGGCAGGCTGACGTTGCGGATAACCTCAAACGTGGTCGAACCGAGGCCATAGGCGCTCTCGCGCACCTGCGGCGGAATGGTCAGCAGCAGTTCACGTAGAGTGGCCGCCATGAACGGCAGGATCATGATCGCCAGGATGACGGAGGCTGAGAGGATACCGGCACCATTGGGCACCCCGGTGGTAATCGTTTCCCACAGCGTTCCAGGTTCGGCCGACATCATGATCGGCATCTGAATGGTCTTGGCGAACCAGGGCGCGAAGACGAACAGGCCCCACATCCCATAGACAATCGACGGAATGCCTGCGAGCAGCTCGACCGCTGTCCCGATGGGCCGTCTCAACGGCGCGGGGCAGAGCTCAACAAGGAATATCGCGACGCCAAGCGCTAACGGTAAGGCAATGATCAGCGCCAGAGCCGCCGTCACCAAGGTACCGGTCATCGCCCCAGCGGCCCCGTAGATCTCGCGGACTGGGTCCCACTCGGAACTGAAGAAAAAGCCGATGCCAAACTCGGCAAACGCCGGCCAACCTCCGATGACCAGGGACGCCACAAGGCCACCCAGAGCAACCAGTAGGAACGTCGCCGCCCCAAAGCAGAGGGCTTCAAACACCTTGTCCAAGGCCGTACCGCGCGCGGAGCGCGGCGCTCCTGCGGACAGGCCTTCTGCCACGATGGAGGTCATTTCGCCGCCATGCCAAAACGGGCGGACGCCCGGTCGGCCAACAATTCCATGGCAGTCAATCCGATCATCAAACCCTCTCGCTCAATCCTGGCACAGCGATCATCCCGGCCTTACGACACTTGAATGACAGTTCTGTGACGTGGCGAAAAGGTCCCGTCTCTGGGACGAAACCCCCACCGCAAACACGATGGGGGCCCCTTCCTAGCTCACTAGCGATAGACCGGCTTACCGTCCGGACCCACGACCTTGGCCCAGGATTTCCGGATCATGTCCTTCACCGCCGCCGGCATCGGCAGATAGTCCAACTGCAACGCTGCGGCGTCGCCGTTCTTGTACGCCCAATCGAAGAACGCGAGGACTTCACGACCCTTTTCCGCATTCTCCTGACGCGTCTTGACCAGGATGAATGTCGCACCCGTGATCGGCCAAGCTTCCGCCCCCGGCTGGTCCAATAGCAGCAGATAGAAGCCCGGCGCCGAACTCCATTTGGCCCCCGCCGCGGCAGCACTGAAGTTGGCGGCGGCGGGTGCGACGTACTTGCCCGCCTTGTTCAGCAGCAACGTGGACGTCAGGTTGTTCTGCTTGGCGAAGGCGTACTCCACATAGCCGATGGCACCCGGCGTCTGTTTGACATAGGCAGCGACGCCATCATTGCCCTTGCCGCCCAGGCCAACCGGCCACTTCACCGCATCATTAGCTCCGACTTCGCTGGCCCAGCGAGGCGCCTTGGACGCCAGATAGGTCGTGAACAGGAACGTCGTGCCCGATCCGTCTGAACGGTGGACCACCGTGATCGGCAGGTTGGGAAGCGCGACCCCGGGATTGTAGCGGGCGATCAGCGGATCATTCCACTTCTTCAGCACACCGCGAAAGATGTCGGCCACAAGCGGGCCGGTCAGCCGAAGTTGCCCGGACTTCATGCCCGGCAGATTGACCACCGGCACCACGCCACCGATCACGGTGGGGAACATATTGAAGCCACCCACGGCCAGATCGTCCGGCTTCAAAGGTTTGTCCGTCGCACCGAAGTCCACCGTCCCCGCCGTGATCTGACGGATGCCGCCGCCGGACCCGATGGCTTGATAATTCAGGCGATCGCCGGACTGGGCGCGGTACATTTCGGCCCACTTGGCATAGACCGGAGCCGGAAACGTCGCGCCGGCACCGGAAACATCAGCAGCCGACACGGTGCCCGCCCCGATCAGGGTCGCGGCCGCAGCTAGGACCGACAGATATCGTTTGAACATTTGATGATCCTTATCTGAGGCGCCGAGAATGCGCCCGTTGGAACCCGGCCATAGCGACATCCCACGACGGGCTGGTGACGTTGAGATGTCAGTTGTATGACAAGCGAGCCGCAGATTGCGCTGTCATTTTTCTGTCATTCCTAATTCATGCATCCGTCGCAGATGCATCTTAGACAGCCGCGCTAGTGACAGCCGCTGGGTAGCGGTTTAGGGGCCCCAAAATGACCATCGGAAACGTCAAGACCGCTCGTTCTCTGGCTTGGGGTGCAGGACTTAGCAGCGCCATCCTTCTGGGTCTTGCGACCCCGGCCTTCGCAGCTGCGCCGTCCACCTCGGACGTCAAGCTGCAGGCCATGCAGCGACAGCTCGATGACATGCGCGCCGAGCTCGAACGGATGCGGGCGTCGGACGCGCCGCAAGATCCTCGCCTCTCAGCCATCGCGGCACAACTGGAGGCCATGGCCGGTCAGCTGGCCGAGATGAAGACGACCCAGGAGACCGCCAGCGCCGACATCGCGACGTTGAAGCAGGCCCCCCCCGGCGGATTCGTGACACCCACCCTGGCCAATGGTCGGCCAAGCTTTGCCAGCGCGGATGGACGCTTCACCGCCAACATCAAGGCCATCTTGATGTTCGACGCGGGCAAATATTTCCAGAGCAACAATCTACCGCCCTCAGTCGTAAATCGCGACCTGAACGAGGGCACAAACTTCCGGCGCGCGCGGATCGGCCTGGATGGCCGGCTGTTCCGCGACTTCGACTATTCGTTCATCTACGAGTTCGGCGGGTCGGGCGCGGAAGACCCGGGTCGCCTCTACGAAGCCTCGATCACCTACACTGGCATCAAACCGCTTCGACTAAAGGTCGGGGCCTTTGAGCCGAACGTCGGATTGGCGGCGGCAACCTCCACCAGTCAGATGCCGTTGCTCGAACGACCCAGCCCGGCCGAGACCGCGCGGATCGTCGCGGCCGGAGACAGCCGCGTAGGCTTCCAACTCAGCGGCAATGGCGTGTTCGGCGAGGGCGACTCGGGCCTGGCCACACGCTGGTTCTTCAGCACCGCTTTCACGGGCAACACCGTCTCGTCGATCAGTTCGGCCGGTGCCGCCACGGCGCAGCCCTTCGATGAACAATCGGCCTGGATCGGGCGTGCAACGCTTGCGCCTTACTCGACCACCGACTGGCAGGGGCATCTGGGCGTGAGCTATCAGTATGTGATCCACCCGAACGATGCCGGTGCCGCTGCGCCCATTCGCTATGGCTCTCAGTTGCGCGATCGTCCGGAGCTGCGTTTAGATGGAACGCGCCTCGTCGACACCGGCGTGATCGACACCCGGCACACCCGCGTGATGGGGCTGGAAGCCGCATTCCAGACAGGCCCGCTTACCCTGGAGAGCGAGTACTTCCATTACAAAATCGACCGCCGGGTTACGACCGCCATCGTCCCGCCAAACCCCAGCTTCTCCGGCTGGTACGCGCAGGCATCTTGGATGCTGACCGGCGAAAGCCGGATCTACAATCCTGTGGATTCGCGCTTCGACGCGCCGAAGGCCAACTATAGCTTCAACCCCGAGGCTGGCACTTGGGGGGCGTTTGAGCTCGCCGCCCGCTATTCGCGGCTGGACCTGAACTATCGGCAAGGCGCGCTCGGGACCTTAGCCGTCCTCGGCGCGGTCCGTGGTGGCGAGCAGAAGATCGGGACGCTGGGCCTAAACTGGTACCTCAACCCATCGATGCGGATCATGTTGGACTATCAGCACATCGAGATTGATCGGCTGAGTGCAACCGGACTTCAGACGGGTCAGACTTACAATGCCGTCGCCGCGCGGGGCCAGGTGACCTTCTAAGCCCGCGGTTTGAGGTCGGCCACAATCTCGTCAGCATGACGTCACGAGGACGACATCTAGGGCCGCTAACCGTTCCGGGCTGGTTCTTCCTCCCCCCCACCAGTTTTCCTAGGTCGGCCTCCCCGAGGGTCGACCCGGCCGCGATCGCCCCCGGTCGCGGCCATTCTTTTTTTGGCACACGTTCAGGCTGCGATTAGCTCAGCTTCGCCCCGCGTCGCGAATAGCCGCTTTCGGGTCTCCAGCCATGGGATGATTTCCATGGTTCCATCGAAGCGCTCAACAATCGCCGTGCAGCTTTCGACCCAATCGCCGTCGTTCAGATAGAGCACGCCGTCCATCGCGCGCATCTCGGCCTTATGTATATGACCACAAATCACGCCCTGCACGCCGCGCCGCCGCGCCTCATCCGCCATCGCGGTCTCAAACTGGTCGATAAACGCCACGGCGTCCTTCACCCGGTGCTTGAGGAACGCCGACAAGCTCCAGTAGCTGAGGCCAAACAGCCGCCTTGTGCGATTGAAGTGCGTGTTGAGTGCGAGTAGGGCGCGATAGCTCCAGTCGCCCAGTAAGGCGAGCCACTTGGCGTTCTGCACGACCCCGTCAAATTCATCGCCATGCGTGACCAGATAGCGCCGACCATCCGCAGCGTCGTGAATCGCATCTCGCGCCACCACCACGCCACCGAAGTGCGCGCCGCAGAAGTCCCGTACCCGCTCATCATGATTGCCAGGAATGTAGATGACGCGGACGCCTTTGCGGGCCAGCCGCAGGATCTTCTGGACGACGTCATTATGCGACTGCGGCCAGAACCAACCGGACCGTAGTTTCCAGCCGTCGACAATATCGCCAACGAGATAGAGCGTCTCGCAGTCCAGTTCGCGAATGAACTCCAACAAGAATTCGGCTTGGCACCCACGGGTGCCTAGATGCAGATCCGATATGAACGCCGACCGGCAGCGAACAGTAGGCGCAGCTTCCGACATCCCAGCCCCCAATCGGCGTCTCGATCCAGGCCTAAGAAGAGTCTGCAACAGCACCGTGACAGAGGGCGTCAGTCGTCTTGATCGAGCGAATATCCAGCCGAGCGAACGGTACGGATGAGATCTACCGTTCCCGGCCGCTTCAGCGCCTTGCGCAACCGCCCCACGTGAACATCCACGGTCCGCACCTCGACATAGGTGTTAGCGCCCCAGACGGCATCCAAAAGGCGTTCGCGGCTGAACACTCGGCCAGGACGCTGCATCAGGAAGTCCAAGAGCCGAAATTCCGTTGGGCCGAGGTGAATGTCATGACCAGCCCGCGTCACACGGTGGCGTACACGATCCAGCATTAGGTCGGCGTACTCAAGGCGTTCTTCCAGCAACTCAGGCCGCGTGCGTCTAAGCAGCGCTCTAATGCGGGCCACCAACTCGCTCATAGCAAACGGCTTAACCACATAGTCGTCGGCGCCGGTGTCCAGGCCGCGGATCTTGTCCGCCTCCTCGCCCCGCGCGGTCAGCATCAGGATCGGCATGCGACGTGTTTCGAGGCCTGCCCTGATCTGGCGGCAAACCTCGACGCCGGAGACTTTGGGCAACATCCAATCCAGGATCACCAGATCCGGGGGCTCTTCGGAAATGCGCAGCAAGGCTTCTTCGCCATCGGCCGCGCGCTCAACGCGAAACCCCTCCTTGACCAGATTATAGTCGAGCAGGGTCGCCAGGGCGTCTTCGTCCTCAACGATCAGTACAAAGGGCGTCACGGGCGGGCTGCCTCCGTCGCCAGACTGACCTTGGGCCGCTCGCCGATGAGCTCCTCCCCCGTCATCTGGAAGTGCAAAATCTCTGCAATGTTGGTGGCGTGATCGCCAATCCGTTCCAGGTTTTTGGCCACGAACAGCAGATGCGCGCCGGCCGCCACGGCATTCGGTGAGGCCGTCATCATGGCGAGAAGTTCGCGGAACAGGCTCTCGTAATGCTCGTCGACTTCGCCGTCACGCCGCCAGACATCCATGGCAGGCTCGACAAGACCTGCGGCATAGGCGTCCAACACTTCACGCAGGCGCGCAGAGACAAGGCGGCCCATGCGCTCAATCGCGCCGTTCAAAGGTAGCAACGGCTCTCCCGCCGACAGCACCAGGCTGCGCTTTGCGATATTCCGGGCCAAATCGCCGCAGCGTTCCAGGTTCATCGCCAGCTTCAGGGTGGAGATCGCGCGCCGCAAATCTGCCTCGTCCGGCCGATGTTTGCCAATCAGGGCCAGGGCGCGACGTTCCACCTCGGTCTGCATGGTATCAAGTCGCAGGTCGCGGATGATCAGGGCTTGAGCCAAGGGCACATCGCGCCGGACGACGGCGTCCACCGCGTCAACAACCTGCGCTTCCGCCAAGCCACCCATGCGGATGACCTCGGCGGTGAGATGGCGCAATTCGGTCTGTAGATTCCGTGTCACGCCCGGCCCTCCATGGATCGCAAACTAATGCGATCTCGCGACGTTTTTGCGACAGCTAGGTTTGAGGCGGTGCGAGGGGCAGATAGACGCTGAAGGTGGTCCCCTCGCCTTCAGCACTTTCTACAGTCAGACCGCCGCGATGACGGTTCACCACGTGCTTGACGATCGCCAGCCCGAGGCCGGTTCCGTCCGCCTTCTGACCTTCGACCCGGTAGAAGCGTTCCGACAGACGTGGCAGGTGCTGGCGCGCAATTCCGGGGCCGTCATCGGTGACTCTGAGGACGACATAGGCCTGTCCATCGCCGGCGTCCGGGGACAGCAAAGATAGACCGACGCCAGGACGGCTTGGTGCGCGCGCCGCCTCCAGCGTGGGCGCGCTCTCCAACACAACCCGAACCGCCGCGCCCCGAGGCGTGTACTTGACGGCGTTGTCCACAAGGTTCTGGATGACTTGGACCAATTGATCCCGATCTCCGGTCACAGGGTTGGAGTCTGTTGAAGCTTGGAGCGCGATCATGACACCCCGTTCCGCTGTCAGCGGGCGCAGGGCATCCATCACATCCTGAATAGTTCGCGCCAACTCCACGCGTCCCGAGGGCGCAATATGTTCGTTCAGCTCAATCCGACTAAGCGACAACAAGTCATCGACCAACCGCGCCATCCGGGTCGCCTGTTGGGCCATGATGCCGAGGAACTTCTCTCGGGCGACGGCATCGTCCTTGGCATGGGTTCGGAGCGTTTCCACGAAACCCGCCAGCGAGGCCAGCGGCGTGCGCAGCTCATGACTGGCGTTGGCCAGGAAATCTGCCCGCATCCGCTCCGTGCGCCGGGCATCCGTCTCATCGCGCAACATCACGACCAGCTCGCGGGGCTGGCCTGCGGCCGTCTCCAGCGTGCGGGTAAAGGCGCGCCAGAAACGCGGCTGAACGCCG
The DNA here is from genome assembly GCA_043743295.1 of Alphaproteobacteria bacterium. Classification (GTDB taxonomy): domain Bacteria; phylum Pseudomonadota; class Alphaproteobacteria; order Caulobacterales; family Caulobacteraceae; genus Phenylobacterium. The sequence continues at coordinate 10,824 of JAYTWT010000244.1, forward strand.
ATCGTCTCGAACGCAACTTCGGCATCTGTTGCGGTCGCCAGGGCGTGCTCGATGGTCTCCAAGACCTCTGGGCGACGCAAAGCTGCGCCCAAGGGCGCACCTTTCAACTCGATACGAAACACCTCGCGCGCGGCTTTATTGCCATAGGCGATTTCCGGTGCCTCGCCGTCCCGGCCGCGAACGACCAGGACAGGCTCGGGCAGCAGCTCCAGGATCAGTTGCGCCGCAGCCCCCGCTCCGCCAGTGTCGCTGCGCGCCGACATGGCCTAGCTGACCGGAACGCCGAGTTGCGTCGCCGTTTGACGCAAGGCCTGTTGATCGGCCGACGAACCCGCAAACGCGCGGGAGCCCTCTCGAAAGGCCGCCGACGCTTGGCTGGTCTGGCCCAGTTGCATTCGTGCGCGCATCAGCCGTTCCCAGCCGCCGCGATCCTTGGGATTCTGTTTCAGCCGTTCCGCCAGACCATTGACCATGCCCTCGATCATCGCCTGCCGATCCGCAGGATTCATATCCTGAGCGGCGGCCATCTGGGCCTGGCTGGGTCCCCGCGCCGGGACTTCTAGTGCCGGGCCGCCTGAAACGGTGGGCAAGCGCGAGCTGATATCCATCTTCCGCTCGGCGGCGACCTTCTCCACGAACGTCCGGACTTCTGCCGCCCAAGGCGCGTCCGCCGGCGCAGACTTCAACAGCGTGATCCAGTCATTCATCGCGGCCTCATGCTCGCCCCGCTGGTCCTTGGCGACGGCCAGATAGTAGCGCGCGCGCGGATCACTGGGATCGGACGCGACAGCACGCCGGAAAATACCTTCCGCCACAGGGGTCACCTGCCCGTCTGAGGCCAGCACGGTGGATTCGCCCTGCGCCGAAAGATACTCCGCATTCTTGGGATCTCGTTCGACGGCCTTGCCGTACGCTACCGCCGCCTCGGCATTGCGACCGGTCTGCAGGTAGGACCAACCCAACATACGCCAGCCCTCAGCGTTGTCCGGATGTTGCGTCATCTGGGTTTCAAGCTCCGCGATCATCGCGGAGGTGTCGCCCTGCGGATGGCTTCCGGGCAGATCGCTCGGTTTTGTTGAAGCCGTCTGGCCAGGGCTGGCCCTTAGGTCTGGACGGCCGATTTTCAGATAGAGACCGGTACCCGCCAGGGTCACGACGGTAACAATGGTCATGGCGACGATCAGCAGCGTCCGATCGGCCAGGGGGCGCGCAGGCGCTTCCCTTTGGCGTCCCTCGCTCAGCACCCGCCGCTTCAAATCCGTTTTCAAGGCTTCGGCCTCCGGCTCGGCCATCGCGCCGGACTGCGCCTGGGCCTCCAGATCAGCCATCTGCTGTTGCAACACCGTGACAGCGTCGTCTCTTTGGCCTGCTTGGCTGTCGCGACGCCGCATTAGCGGGATCGCCAAGCCGACCGAGGCCAGCACTGTCATCAGGGTCAGAAGGGCCCAGAGCATTCAGTTCGCCTCTTTGGTCTGCAGCAGCCGGTTCGCCTCGGCCTCGTCTTCCGGGCTCAGTGCCGTCGTCGCATTGGACACGCGACCGCGAATGTAGAGAACGGCGCCGATAGCGCCGACAATGAGAACACCAAGCGGTCCAAACCACAGCACGAGGGTGTCCATCCGAACCGGTGGCTGCAGTTGCACGAAGCTGCCGTACCGCGCCACCAGGAACCCTACCGCCTGCTGATCGGTGTCGCCGGCGGCGATCCGCTCGCGCAGGATGATCCGCAGATCCCGCGCCAAGGCAGCATCCGAATCGTCAATCGACTGGTTCTGGCAAACCACGCAACGTAGATCGCGCGACAGTTTGTGGGCCCGCGCTTCCAGCACCGGATCGGGCAGTTGCTCGTCGGGATTCACCGCCATAGCAGGCAACGCAACGGCGCTCGCAGCGAGCGCGGTCATCAGAAAGCGCTTCAAGGCTCGCCCCTCAGCTTTTCCATCATCGGGCCGATCTTGGTCTCCCAGTCCTCGATGCTAATCGCGCCGACATGGCGGTAGCGAACCCGTCCGGTCTTATCCACCACGAAGGTCTCGGGAACGGCGGACACGCCCATATCGAT
>JAYTWT010000245.1:0-6043 GCA_043743295.1 Alphaproteobacteria bacterium
TAAGCGCCGCTTCGGTTCGGGGAAAGGGCAGGAGGTCCGGCGTATAGATCCCGCGCCGCATCGACCAGGCGAGGTGTTCAGAGACCAGCAGCGGCTGATATCGATGAACCAGCCGCTTCAAGGCCGCCAGGTGCGCCTCGTCTGGTGCCTCGTCGGCGGCCAGTGACAGGCCGACCCCGTGGAGGGAGATCGGCTTGTCCTGGGCGATGGCGTCCAGCCAGGCCAGTCTAGGCCCGCCGTCCGCCATGTAGTTTTCGGAATGCACCTCGAACCACAGGCCCTCCGCCTGACTGGCCAGGGCATCCGCATAGTGCTGCGGCTTCAAGCCGAGACCGGCCGTGGCGGAGGGAAGGGTCACGAGGCGCGTCCGCGGTTCAGGCTTAAGACTTCGGTGTCAGCGAGCCCATGCCCTTGGGGGTCTTCATGGTCACGCAGGTGCCGGTGGCGACTTCCTTAAAGGCCTTGCCGTCGTAGTTGATCTTGGACGTACCCGCGCAGCTGGTGCCGGCACCAGCCTTGCAATCGTTGTGACCGGCGAGCGAGACGCCGTAGCACTTCTCAACGGCGGCGGGCTTCTTGGCCATGGCGTCTTGGGCCATCGCGGTTCCGCCCATCAGGGCCATGACGGCGGCGGCGGCGATGCCGGTGTGAAGGGTGTTCATTTTGGAAGCTCCTCGTTTGACCTGCCCCATTGGCGAGGTCATGAGGGAGTTCGCGGCGGCGGCGTTGCGGGTTACAAACGCTGGTGATTTATTTTCGCCTTGGGTCCAGCGGTAACCTTCTGTGGGTTCAGGGCGAACTCATCATATGTGGAGCCTAGGTGGTCCCAGAGGTCGAGCAGAGACTGGCGGTCCTCATGCTGCGTGTTCAGGCCGGAGACGGTCCGGCATGGCGTGAGGTTCTGATCGTGCTCAGCGCGCGTCTGAAACCCTATTTCCGCGGACGGATTGGCGCCGACTGTGTCGGAGATGTGGAGGACCTCGTGCAAGACACTTTGATGGCACTCCACGCGCGCCGAATGACTTACGACACGACCCAACCGTTCACGGCCTGGGCCTATGCGATTGCGCGCTATAAGCTGATCGACTTCTGGCGCCGCCGTCGGGTTCGCCGCCACGTGCCGCTAGATGATGTGGCCGATACGCTGTGGATCGACGCGGACAACGTCGGCGAAGTCCAGGCCGACCTTGATCGCTTGCTGGGTGCCCTGCCGGATCGCCAGGAACGGCTGGTCCGCAGTGTGCGCATCGAGGGCCTCAGCCTCTCCGAGGCGGGCCAGCGCTTGGGTATGAGCGAGGGCGCGGCCAAGGTTTCCCTACACCGCGCATTGAAGGCCTTGATGGCCAAGGTGGGGTCCCGTGGAGACGGATAGACTCATCAACAGCCTCGCCGCTGACTTACGTCCGGCGCGCGCGCGGATGATCCCGCTATGGATCGGCCTCGTTGCCCTGGCGGGCGGCGCCGCGGCGCTGACGGCGGTCGCAACGTGGCTGGGGTTCCGGTCCGATCTGGCGACAGCGGTCGGCAGTTCGATGTTCTGGGTTAAGGCGCTCTACGCCCTCATCTTGGCGCTCGCTGGTTTCTGGTGCGCGGAGAGGTTGGCTCGCCCGGCGGCTTCGGCCCGTGGCGGCATGGTTCTCGGCGGGGTCGTGATCGCCCTGCTCTTTGCCGTAGCGGCTCTCAACCTGATGGGGACAACACCGGACGACCGGCTGGCCATGTGGCTGGGCAGATCGTGGCAGCGCTGCCCCACCACGATCTTAATTCTATCGCTGCCGACACTCTTGCTCAGTCTTGCTGTCCTGCGCAGGCAGGCCCCCACCCGGCTGGTCACGGCCGGTGCTGCGGCAGGTCTGTTCGCCGGCGGTGTCGCCGCCAGCGCCTATGGCCTGCACTGTCCCGAGACCGCGCCGGCCTTCCTGGCGACCTGGTACAGCCTAGGCGTCGCGCTGAGCACGGCGCTTGGCGCAACGCTTGGCCCCTGGGTCTTGCGCTGGCGTTAGGCAAGACGCGCTCTAACGGTCCCGCTTCAACGTCAATGGAAGCGAGAAGCCACCCTGACGCCAGTTTCCCTCAGCCATCCCGCCGTCTGCTGATAATTTCCCGTCGAAGCCGCCGATGCCCTTGAGCTCGATCGTCATGACCTCGCCCGCGTGTGTAACCACGGCAACCATCTGCATCGGGCTCTGATCCGGGGATTGGAAGAGCGCCGTCGTGCCGTCGGCATCGGTCTTAACGTGCAGCTTCAGCCGCAGGTCCCCCTGTCCAGATTCCAGGACCCCCGACCAATCGCCGTCGAGCCCTTGAACCACGGCGCGCGGCGGCGGTGCGCCTCGCACCAAGATCAGTGGCATGGTTTGGCCGTTCTGGGTCATGGTGCCGACCCAACCCTTGGCCGCAGGATCCCACTTGCCGGCGAAGGCTGCGCCGACGCTGGGGGTGGTGAATGCCAACGCATCCAGCGTCGCCTTGATCTCGGTCATTGCGATTTGGACCGGGGCCTGATCCGGACTTTCTGCATACCCTTGAAGCGCGCCGTCCGGTCCGGCGCTGATATGGGCGACGATGGTCAGGTCCACATCGCCTGGCACCTTCAGCTTTCCGAACCAGTGACCGGTGGCGTCCTCGGCGAGGGCGGGACCGGCAAGGATCACTGCCGTCAGTAGCCCAAGGTGTGTTGTCGCAGTTTTCATTGTGTCAGATGCACTCCGTTCAGATGCTGCGAGCTGCAGCGAGCAGCCCCACCGGGTTCATGGCGTCCACCATGGAGGTGGGCATAAGGATGGTCGCTCCGCGCTCTTTGGTGGTTTCGTAGATAATGTTCATGGCGCGCAGTTGCAGGGCAGCAGGGCTTTTGGCGTAGATCTCCGCAGCCTCAACGAACTTGTGGGCGACTTCGAGTTCCGCTTGACCCAGCAACACGCGGGCTAGCCGTTCACGCTCCGCCTGAGCCTGGCGGCTCATGGCGTCCTGCAGGGCGGGGGGCACGCCGATGTCTCGGATTTCGACCGAGATCACCGACACCCCCCACTCGGCGGTTTTTCGCCCGATCTCTTCGCGCAACAGGGCGTCACCGTGTTTGCGATCCGACAGTAATGTCGCCAGCATGGACGACCCGACCATCTCGCGCAGCGATGTCTGGGCCACGCGCTCAATGGCTTGCCGGTAGTCCGTGATCTCCAAGGCCGCGCGCTCGGGATCGTGGACTTGCCAGAACACCACGGCGTCTACGTTGACGGGTACGGTGTCTTTGGAGAGCGCCTGCTCGGCATTGAATTCGGTTGTCTGGATGCGCTGGTCGAGCCAGGAGGAAACTTGGTCGATAAACGGGATGATCACAAACATCCCTGGTCCGTAGACGGCTTGGAGTCGGCCCATACGCAATACGACGGCCCGCTCCCACTGATTGGCCATCATCAGCGCACGCGGAACAAGAGCGGCGATAACGACGAGTACGGCACCGAGCCAATAGCCTGGATCACCCAGGGACGATTTCCCCCACCAGATGGCCAGCGCGGATGCGAGAATAAGTAAGGTGCTGAGCAGCACCGCCGGCTGGTTGACGCCTTTGAGATTACCCATCCTGGGTCTCCTTCGAGGAATGCACGAGCGATGCGATACGCGCCGCTACGGCAAGCGGATCGACGCCGCGCGCCTGAGCCAGGCCGAGCGCCTGTCTGGCGAGGTCGTCAATGTGTTGGGTCCGGCTTGTGAGATCGAGGCCGGCAGGGGGGGTGGCGACGAAACTACCGCGCCCACGCTCCAGGCGGATGACGCCCAGACTCTCAAGTTCATCGTAGACCCGCCGGGCCGTATTGAGGTCGATCCGCAGTGTGACGGCGACCTGCCGCATGGTCGGCATCTGCTCGCCCGGTGACAGCCGTCCATCGCCCAGCCGGGCCAGAATTTGATCTCGCAGTTGCACGTAGATCGGTACGCCCGTCTGTGAAATGCGCAGGGTGGTAAGCAACGAATGCATCATTGTATGCATACAATCATACAATGCTGACAACACGTCAAGCCCTACCGCATCGGCGCAGAAAGAAGGGCGGTCGCTGCTCAGCGACCGCCCTTTCAAGGCTCAGACGTTTTAGGCTTTCAGGCTGGCTCGACGCTCGGCCTTGGCGAGACCGGCACGGCGACCGAGGGGCCGGTGGGGCGGCGGGTTTCGGCTTCATCGCGGACCGGCGGGATGCCCTTCAGCGCATTGACGATCTCATCGCCGCTCAGAGTCTCATACTCCAACAGAGCCTTGGCCAAGCTGTGCAGATCGTCGATCTTTTCGGTCAGCAGGCGGCGAGCTTCGTCCCACCCCTGCTGGACCAGTTTCTTGACCTCGGCGTCGATGACCTTTGCCGTCTCTTCCGAGACGTTCTGGCTGCGCGCGACCGAGTGGCCCAGGAACACTTCTTCCTGATTATCGCCGTAGGAGACCATGCCGAGCTTGTCGGAATAGCCCCACTTGGTGACCATGGCGCGGGCGAGGCCCGTCGCCGCCTGAATATCGCTGGAGGCACCGGAGGTGACCTGCTCCTTGCCGAAGATCAGTTCTTCGGCAACCCGGCCGCCCATCATGATCGCCAATCGCGAGGTCATCTGGGTGTAGTTCATCGAATAGCGGTCTGCCTCCGGCAACTGCATCACCATGCCCAGGGCGCGGCCACGCGGGATGATCGTCGCCTTGTGCACGGGATCGGCCGCCGGAACACTCAGCGCCACCAGGGCGTGGCCGCCCTCGTGGTAAGCGGTCAGCTTCTTTTCCTCATCGCTCATAACCATCGAGCGCCGCTCTGCGCCCATCATGACCTTGTCTTTGGCGTCCTCGAAGTCGTTCATGGTGACCATGCGGCGGTTCTTCCGCGCGGCCATCAAGGCAGCCTCATTGACCAGATTGGCCAGGTCCGCGCCGGAGAAACCCGGCGTTCCGCGCGCCACGGTCTTGACGTTGACGTCGGCGGCCAGGGGCACGTTCTTCATGTGGACGCGCAGGATGCGCTCGCGCCCGTTGATATCGGGATTGCCCACCACGACTTGGCGGTCGAAACGGCCTGGACGCAGCAGCGCCGGGTCCAGCACGTCGGGCCGGTTGGTGGCGGCGATCAGGATGATGCCTTCGTTGGACTCAAAGCCGTCCATCTCGACCAGCAGCTGGTTGAGCGTCTGCTCACGCTCGTCGTTACCACCGCCCAGGCCTGCGCCGCGGTGGCGACCGACCGCGTCGATCTCGTCGATGAAGATGATGCAAGGCGCGTTCTTCTTGGCTTGTTCGAACATGTCGCGCACGCGACTGGCACCGACGCCGACGAACATCTCGACGAAGTCAGAACCGGAAATGCTGAAGAACGGCACGCCCGCCTCGCCGGCGATCGCGCGGGCCAGCAAGGTCTTGCCAGTACCGGGGGGACCGACCAGCAGGGCACCCTTGGGGATCTTGCCACCCAGGCGTTGGAATTTTTGAGGGTCTTTCAGGAAGTCGACAATCTCGATCACTTCTTCCTTGGCTTCTTCAACGCCGGCCACATCGTCAAACGTGACGCGGTTCTTGTTCTCAGTCAGCAGCTTGGCTTTGGATTTACCGAAGCCCATGGCCCCGCGCGTGCCGCCCTGCATCTGGCGCATGAAGAAGATCCAGACCCCGATCAGCAATAGGATCGGCAGGAACTGGAGCAGCATACCCTGCCAAGTAAAGCCGCCGGGCGACTTCACACTGATGTCCGCGCCCTGTTTCTCCAGGCGTTGAACCAGGTCTTCCTGATTATTCGGCGTCACCGCGGTAAATGTGCGGTTCGCTTGGTCGGTGATCTCAACGGCGGTACCCTGGAGGGTGGCCTTCTTGACCTCCCCAGCGTTCACCTTGCTGAGGAGTTGGGAGTAGGTGACCTCATGCTGGGCGTCGGTGCGCCCGCTACCCGTCATCATGCCGTAGAGGCCGATCAGGACGACGACGATAACGCCCCAAATCACCAGAGTGCGCATATTCATGAGAAGACCGTTCCCAATGTGGCGGAGCGCCACAGACCATAGATAGAACGCCGACCGTTGA
>JAYTWT010000246.1:0-2296 GCA_043743295.1 Alphaproteobacteria bacterium
CTCCCGACGTCAAAGTAGGAGGCGTCATGCGCGCGATGGACGGCATTCGCAGGCTTGCGGCGGCCCTGGGACTTTCCCTGGCGTTGAGCGGTGGAGCTGAGGCCCAGCAAGCTGCGCGTTCCAGTTGGGACGGCGTCTATGCGGCCGCCCAGGCGGACCGCGGGGCAGCGGCCTATGCGGCCAACTGCGGCTTCTGCCACGGCGCGACGCTGAACGGGACCGGCGAGGCCAAGGCGCTGACCGGACCGGAATTCCTGTCCAACTGGAACGGCCTGACACTTGGCGACCTGTTCGAGCGTATCCGCACCACCATGCCGATGGATAAGCCGGCGACCCTCAGCCGCGAAATCTACGCTGACGTTCTGGCCTACATGCTGAAGTTCAACGGCTTCCCGGCGGGCGAGGCGGAGTTAGACCGGCGCACTGAGGTGTTGGCTTCAATCCGGATCGATGCCTTCAAGCCGACGGCGGCCGCGACCGGCCAAGCGATCAATGCAGTTGAGCAGGGACAGACCGATCTGCCCAACCCCTATCTGGCCGATAGCGGATTCTTTCAGATGCCAACTGGCCGCACGATGGGCTCGTCCAGCGGCGTGGCGGTGGATGCGCGGGGCCACGTCTGGGTCGCCGACCGCTGCGGGGCCAACAGCTGTGCGAACAGTACATTGGATCCGATCCTGGAGTTCGACGCCAAGGGCCGGTTCATCAAGGCGTTCGGCGCGGGGATGCTGCTGTTCCCGCATGGTCTTTCGGTGGATGCGAAAGGCCATGTCTGGATCACCGACCAACAGGCGATGCCGGGTAAGGGCGCGCAGGTGTTCAAGTTCGACAATACTGGCAAGCTGTTGATGACCTTGGGCAAGCCGGGCGTCGCCGTCGCGGGGACCGACACCTTTGCCGAGCCCACAGCCGTGGTGGTCTCGCCGCAGGGAATGATCTTCGTCGCCGACGGGCATAGCGCTGGAAAGGGTCCGGGCCGGATCGTCAAATTTGCGCCGGACGGGCAGTTCCTCAAGGCTTGGGGCGAACGTGGCGCGGGACCTGAACAACTGGAGGTTCCCCACACCCTGGCGATGGATACACGCGGGCGACTTTTCGTCGGTGACCGCTGGAATGACCGGCTGCAAATCTATGACCAGGAGGGCAAGCTGCTGGACAGCTGGACCCAGTTCAGCCGCCCCAGCGGGGTCTATATCGACGCCAAGGACAACCTCTACGTGGCCGACTCGGAGTCTCGTGAAGCCATCGGCTACGGCCACCATCCGGGTTGGAGGCGCGGCGTTCGCGTGGGCAGCGCGCGAACCGGCAAGGTGACGGCGTTCTTTCCCGACACCGAAGCCAATCCCGAGAAGACCGCGACCAGCGGGCCAGAGGGCATCTGGGCGGATCGTAACGGCGTCATCTATGCCGCTCAGGTGTTCCAGAAATCGGTCCTGCGCCTAATCCGCAAGCCGGGGTCCTAGACCCGGCGGCGGGGCGATGTCGCGTTCCACACTGATCGAGCGGCGTCCGCGCCTGACGTTGGCGCTCGCTGTGGCCGTGGGTTTGGCCGCGTCCTTGGCGTTCCAGACCTTTCTGCGTCCGGCCCAGCGGCTGGAGATGACCCCTGTCGTGCGCGCCCCGTTTGAGGACCCGGGCTCACCCCGGGTTGGTCCGAAGGACGCCAAGGTGACCGTGGTGATCTTCACGGACTATCGCTGCGGCGTCTGCCAAGCGACCGCACCGGCGCTGCGACGTTTGCAAGCCGAGCAGCACGACGTGGCGGTGATCTACAAGGACTGGCCAATCCGGGGCGAGGCGTCGGACCGGGCGGCGCGCTGGGCTTTGGCGGGAGCCTACCAGGGCCGATATCTGGCTTTCCACTCTGCGCTGATGAACAGCCGCGGCCCGCTGGATGATCCGCGTATCCTTGAGATCGCGCGGTCCGCCGGTCTCGACTTGGTCCGTCTCCAGGCTGACCGTGAGATGCACGCGGACAGTATAGAAGCCCAAATCGCGCGGCATCGTTTGCAGGCGTTTGGCTTGGGTCTGCAGGGGACGCCCGCCTATCTGGTCGGACCCTATCTGATCCAGGGCGGCCTGGAGGACCTGGCCTTAGGCGCTGCGGTTCGCCGGGCGCGCTCAAGAAGTTAGAATTGGCGAAGGTCCAGCGAGGTCTGGTATTCTCCGAACCAGACGGGGTGCCGGCTTACCGAGAACGCCCCGCTTGGGAGATGTGATGATGATCCGGATTCTACCGATGGCGGTAACGCTGGCCGCCCTCTTCGCGCTCACCGCGCCCGCGATCTCCGCACCC
>JAYTWT010000247.1:0-18899 GCA_043743295.1 Alphaproteobacteria bacterium
TGCCGTCGCCTATTTCGCCAGCGGCTTCGTGGCTGCCGGGTTTGGCGCTCTGATCCGCGCCATGGTCGCCGATGTGGCCGATGACATCCGCCTGACCCAAGGCAAGGAGCGGGGCGGCCTGCTCTATTCGCTTATCGCCTCAACCAACAAGATCGCGGTCGCCGCCTCCGTGGTGATTACCTATCCGCTACTCCAGGGCCTGGGGTACGATCCTAAGCTCGGTCACGGCAACACGACAGCCGCCATCGAAGGCTTGACCACCGCCTATCTCGCAGGCCCAGTGTTCTTCCTGGCGCTCGGTGCGGCCAGCATGGTCGGCTACAAGCTCACCGCTGAGCGGGCGACAGAGACCCGCCGCCTGCTGGCCGAGCGCGACGCTGCGTTGATCTCCGTCGGCTGAGACCTTGGGATCCGTACCTTAAATTCGAAAAGACTTGCTTGGCGGCACTGCGAGGCCTTTCCTGTTGAGTGAAGGCGTCCCCGAGAGACGCCACCAAGACCTGCTGGGAGATGGAATTTTGACGCAAGATGTCGGTGGTGCTGCAAAGCGCCTGCCCTTCCCACGGCTGATGGCCTTTTCGCTGGGAGCCATACCTGGCGCTATGCTGCTGATGATGATGGGCACCTATCTGCCCCGGTTCTACGCGGGCCATATCGGCATCGGACTGACGGTCCTGGGCCTAACCATCGCAGCGGTCCGGCTGACCGACCTGTTCGTGGACCTGACCCTCGGTTGGGCGATGGACAAAACCCGTACGCCCTTCGGCCGCTACAAGGTCTGGTTCTTGGCGGCCCTGCCGGTTGTCTGGTTGGGCGTGTGGAAAGTGTTCAACCCGCCGGTCGATGCCGACGTGGCCTACCTCGTCCGCTGGCTGCTGTTTCTGTACGTCGGCTATTCTATGGTGGCCCTGTCGCACGCCGCCTGGGGCGCTTCGCTTTCCGTAGACTACAAGGACCGCTCGCGGATCTTCGGCTGGATGCACGGCATTGCGGTGCTGGGCTCGGTGACGCTGCTGATGTCGCCCTACTGGTCCGGGGGTACGATCAAGCCGGGTGCTGCGGCCAGTTTCGGAACCATCGGCACAGTGATCATCATCATCTCAACCGTGGTGATGGGTATCGCGCTGCTGTTCACGCCAGAAACGCTGGCGACCGAGAAGAAGGAGCGCGCGACACTCCAGGACTATCTGGCGGTGGTTAAGACACCCTCGATGCTGCGTCTGATCGCGGCGGATCTGTTCCTGGTGCTGGGCCCGGGCACCACCGGGCCGATCTTCATCTTCTTCTTCCATGACGCCAAAAAGTTCCCCGTCGAACAGATCAGCACCCTGCTAGTACCCTACGTCGCGGCCGGCTTGTTGGGTGCCCTCTTCTGGGCAAGGGTGGCACAAACCCTTGGCAAGCACCGCACGGTTCAGATCGCCTGCGTCTGCTATGCCATCACCCAAACGACGCTGATGGCCATTCCGGCCGGGCTATTCTGGCCGACCTTCGTTGGCATGTTCAGCGTCGGCTTCAGCGTCAGCGCCTTCCTGTTGCTGGTCCGCGCCATGGTCGGCGATGTCAGCGATCAAGTGCGGCTGGAAACCGGCAAGGAGCGCTCGGGCGTCCTCTTTGCTTTAGTCACCATGACCCAGAAGTTCGGGACCTCCATGACCGCCTCGATCATCCTGCCGATCCTGGAGGCCGTAGGTTACAATCCCAAGGACGACGCCATCAACACGCCTAGCGCCATCTGGGGCCTGGAGATGTGCTACCTGTTCGCGCCGATCATTTTGACTCTGATCGGCGGGGCGTTGTTCTTCGGCTACAAGCTGGACGCCAAGACCCACGCTGACATCAGCACCGCCCTGGCCGAACGAGACCGCCTCGACGCCCAGCGCGCCTAGGCGAGGGCGCGCGCCAGATCGAGGAAGGCGCGGGATGCCGGACTGTCGGGGTTGGTGGCCACCAGCGGGCGTCCCGCGTCACAACCCTCACGTAGCGCCACCTCGATCGGGATTTCGGCTAGGAACGGCACGCCTAAGTTCGTAGCCTCTGCGCGAGCCCCGCCGGCTCCGAAAATGGGGATGCGGGTACCAGAGCTGTCCGCGAAATAGGCCATGTTCTCCACCACACCGAGGATCGGCGCGCCGGTCTTCTCGAACATCTGGGCGGCCCGGCGGGCATCGATCAGGGCGATTTCCTGGGGCGTCGAGACAATGACTACGCCGTCTAGCTTCAACTTCTGCACCAAGGTCAGTTGAATATCGCCAGTGCCGGGCGGCAGGTCGATGACCAGCACGTCCAGGGGTTCGGCTTCGCTGCCCCAGTTCGAGTTCATCAGGCTGCGCAGTGCCGACGAGGCCATCGGCCCACGCCAGATGTTAGCCGTACCCGGCTCGACGATGAAGCCGATGGACATCACCTTGACCCCCCAGGCTTCCATGGGGTTCAGACGCTTTTCCGCATCGAAGGTTGGCTCGCCATCGACCCCCAGCATGGTGGGCGCAGACGGGCCGTATATATCCGCGTCTAACAAACCTACCCGCTTGCCAAGCGCGGCGAAGGCGACCGCCAGATTGACGGAGACCGTGGACTTGCCCACGCCGCCCTTGCCGCTGGCGATGGCGATGACTTTGAGGACATGGGCCGGGTGCTCGGCCTGATCCATCGGGCCCAGGCGCGCGCCGGGGTCTTCAGCGATTCGCGCGCGGCGGGTCGGCGGAGTCTCGCCCGGCTGCGGTCGGCGCGGCGAAACCTTCAGCCCCGTCGGGGCCTGAACCTCGGTGGTCAGCACCACCTGTGCTGTCTCGACGCCGTCGACATCAGCCAGCAAATCCTCAGCCTTGTCGCGGACAGGTCGATAAAGCTCGATATCAACCGGTGCCACCTCCAGCATGAAGGCCACGCGCCCGCCCCGCAGTACCAAGCCGCGAACCAGACCTGCGGTGGTCAGCCCCAGCCCGGATTTCGGGTCAATCACCTGATCGAGGGCTGTCAAGATGGCCGTTCGGTCAGGCCCTGGGAATTCGCTCATGCGCTTTGTCTTGCCTTGCCGCGTAAGCGTCCTCATATCCGGCTGGCGCGCGAGGTTTACAAGCCCATTGGGGGCGCCTGCGCCACGAGATGATCTGAACCGCCCGATGCCCTGGAACGATAATGCTAACCCCGGCCCCTGGGGCGCGCCCTCCGGCGGAGACGGGGACCGCAAGGAGCCCCGCAAACCCCAAGGCGGAGGCGGTGGTGGCGGAGGCGGGCCTCGCCGCCCCTCAGGCGGCGGTGGAGGTCCCGATTTCAATTCCGGCCTTGAACAACTCCAGCGCCGCCTGCGCGACTTGATGGGCGGCAGTGGCGGCGGACTGACCCCGGGCGCGATGGTTGCTATCGGGGCCGGCGTTGTTGGTCTTTGGGGTTTATCAGGCATCTATATCGTCCAGCCCAGCGAACGCGCGGTCGTCCTGACGTTCGGCGCCTACTCGCGATCAGAAGGGCCGGGCCTGAACTACCACCTGCCGATCCCCATCGAGACCGTTGAGAAAGTCCCGGTCACCTCCCTGAACCGGACCGATGTCGGGGGCGCCGCAGGTGGCGACGCGCCCGCCGAGAGCTTGATGCTGACCGGCGACGAGCAGATCATTGATCTGGATTTCAGCGTGACTTGGCGGGTGGCCGACCCTCGCGCCTATCTGTTCGCCACGCGTTCGCCGGACGAAGCGGTCAAGGCGGTCGCCGAGAGCGCCATGCGCGAGGTGGTCGGCAAGACGCCCCTGCAGCCGATCATTTCCACCGGTCGCGGCCAGGTCCAACTGCAGACGGCCGAGTTGATGCAGCGTACGCTTGACAGTTGGGGCACCGGCATCAGCATCGTCGAGGTCCAGGTCCGATCTGCGAACCCGCCGCCAGAAGTTGTCTCGGCCTTTCGGGCGGTCAACAATGCCCAGCAGGACGCCGACTCCGCGATCAACGAAGCCAATACCTATCGCAACCGCGTGATCAACGAAGCTAAAGGTGACGCCTCCAAAGTCTTGCAGGCCTCCGAAGGGTACCGCGAGCAGACAGTCCGTGACGCCCAGGGTGAGGCGTCACGTTTCAACCAGATCTACACCGAGTACCGCCGCGCGCCGGGGGTGACCCGTGACCGCCTGTATATCGAGACCATGGAACGGGTCCTGGCGCACTCGAACAAGGTGGTGATCGACGCGAAAGGCGCCAGCGCCCCGATCATCCTTCCGCCCGATGTTTTCCGTGCACGAGGACAAGCGTCTGCACCGCAGCCGCAGGTCGAAGTCGGAGCCGCACAAGCTGCCGGAAAGGCCGCCCAATGAACAATCAGATCCTCATGCGTCTAGGGGTCTTGGTCGTTCTGGCCGTCCTGATTGCCAACACCCTGTTCATCGTCGATCAGCGTGAGCAGGTCGTCGTCGTTCGCTTCGGGGACCCGGTCCGGGTGATTAACGCTACTGGGAAAGCGCCGGGCCTCAGCATCAAGGCCCCGTTCCTGGAACAATTGATCCGCTTTGATCGGCGCAACATCGCTCTGGAGGCGGGCAAAGAGGAAATCATTACCTCGCTGCAGGAGCGATTGGTGGTGGACGCCTTCATCCGCTATCGGATCTCCGATCCGCTGCAGTTCTACACGACGCTGCGGGATGAACAGATCGCGGCCGACCGAATTGAGCGGCTGCTGAATTCGTCCCTGCGCCAGGTGCTCGGATCGGCCACTGCCAAGGATATCATCTCGGGCCGCCGGGCTGAGCTCATGCGACTGGCCAAGGCCGACGTGGAAAAGCGCGCCAAGGCGTCACGCCTGGGCATCGAGGTTATCGATCTGCGCATCCGCCGCGCCGACCTGCCGGACCAGAACCGCGAGGCCGTTTTCCGCCGCATGTCGACATCGCGCCAACAAGAGGCCGCGCGCGTTCGCGCCGTCGGTGAGCAGCAGAAGCGTGAAATCATCGCCGGTGCAGACAAGGAAGTGGCGATCACGCTCTCGACGGCCCGCCAAACGGCCGGCCAGATCACCGGCGAGGGGGATGCCCAGCGCACACGGATCTATGCGCAGAGCTATGGCAAGGACCCATCCTTCGCCGCCTTCTTCCGCTCGATGCAGGCCTATGACCAAAGCCTGGGCGACGGCCAGACGACGATGGTCCTGTCACCGGACAGCGCATTCTTCAAATACTTCGAACGCGGCCCCAGCGGCCGCTAAACCTGAGCCGCAAGCATCGCCCGTACCTCATGCAGGTCGCGGGCGATGCGGACGCAGAGGGTGTGCATCTCCTCTGTCGGGTCCAGCATGTCGGGGACCATCACGGTCATCATCCCCGCAGAGGACGCAGCGCGCACGCCGTTGTGGCTGTCCTCCAGCGCCAGACAGTCGGCGGGATCGATGCCTAGAGCCGCGGCGGCCTTTAAGAACGGCTCCGGATGCGGCTTGCTATTCACCTGGACGTCGCGGGTGATCAGGGCGTGGAAGCGATCCACGATGCTGTGCGGCCCCAGACTGGCCCGTACGCTCTCCAGGCTAGAGGACGTCGCGATCGCGCGCGGCATGCCAACCGCGTCGAGATGATCCAGGATCTCAAACACCCCGGCCTTTAGCGCGATCCCGGCGGCCAGTTCTTCGCGGAAGTGTGCGCTCACCGACGCGTTCCAGGCCGGCAGATCGAACCCGTCGCCAAAATGATCGCGGACGATGGCGTCGCTGGCATGGTTGGGCAGGCCCACCATCCTGCGGAACGTCGACATCGGGAAAGCATCCGCGATCCCCACCGTCGCCTTCTGCATGGCGCGGTAGACGACGGTCTCGGTATCGACCAACAGGCCATCCATGTCGAAGACCACGGCTTTGATCGGGCGGGGGAAGCTCATCGCAGTGCTGTAGCGGCGTTCGCGCAGCCTTGGGAAATCAAGTGGCACTTCAATCCGTAACGAACTCAGCCGCCGTATAGCCCTGGAAGTACAATAGCGCGGTCAGGTCGGCGTGGTCGACTTTGGCGTGAGCTTGGGCCGCGACGATAGGCTTGGCGCGATAGGCGACGCCCAGGCCAGACGCCGCGATCATGGCCAGATCGTTGGCACCGTCACCAACTGCGAGGGTTTCTGATAGCGGGATACCCAGGTTGGCGGCTTCTTCCTTTAGGGCCGCCAGCTTGGCTTCGCGGCCCAGGATCGGCTCGCCGACCGTGCCGGCCAGGACGTCACCCGCGGCGATCAGCGTGTTGGCGCGGTTAGCGTCGAAGCCTGCGGCCTTGGCCACGCGCTCAGTGAAGAAGCTGAAGCCGCCGGACACCAGGAAGGCCTTGGCCCCGTGCGCAGTCATCGTCCGCACCAGGGTCCGCGCGCCGGGGTTCAGTCGTACCCGCTGATCATAGGCCCTTTGCAGATCGGCCAGAGGCAGCCCTCTCAGCATCGCCACGCGTTCCTTGAGCGCCGCTTCAAAATCCAGCTCGCCGCGCATCGCCCGCTCGGTAATGGCCGAAACCTCGGCCTTCACGCCCGCGAAGTCAGCCAGTTCGTCGATGCACTCGACGTTGATGATGGTGGAGTCCATGTCGGCGATCAGCAGCCGCTTGCGGCGGCCTTCGGCGGGCTGGACGCAGACATCGACCGCGAGCCCCTCGATAGCTGAGATGGCGGCCTCCGCGACATGATCCTGCGGCTCAATCAAGATTTCATAGGCGCTCGGCCCAAGCTCACGCCCTTGGCCGTCCAGCATCGACTGTGCGAAGTGGTAGGCGGCGCGCGCCTGAGCGGGATCGGCGCTGACGAAGGTGATGGAGAGCATGACGCGCCGCATCTGGCTGATCGCTGGGCCGACCGCAAGCGGCAAGTCGGCGCTGGCCTTGCGTTTGGCCGAGGCCACCCGCGGCGAAATCGTATGTGCGGACGCGCTGCAAATCTATGCAGATCTGCGCGTCCTGACCGCGCGCCCCTCCCTTGAGGAGGAAACCCGCGCGCCACACCACCTGTTCGGGACCGTTGATGCTGCTGAGGGTTGGTCCGTGGGCCGATGGCAACGTGCGGCGACGGCGGTGATCGCCGACATTCAGGCGCGGGGGCGTGACGCCATCGTGGTGGGCGGCACGGGGCTCTACTTCCGCGCCATCACCCACGGGCTGGCCGAGGTCCCGGAGATTCCAAAGGCGGTTCGCAGCACGACGGCCGCAGAGTTCGACGGGCTGGGCGAGGCGGCTTTCCGTACCCGGTTGGCCGGCGTTGATCCAGCAGCGGCGGCGCGAATCGCACCGGGGGATCGCCAGCGCCTATCGCGGGCCTGGGAGGTCTATGCCGCTACTAGACATTCCCTGAGCAGCCACCAGGCCGCAGCGCAGGGTGCCCTGCCCGCTGGAAGTTGGCGCAGTGTGGCGGTGGAGCCCCTGCGCGACGAACTCTATGCCCGCTGTGACGCCCGGCTGCGGGCCATGTTCGAGGGTAATGCCATCGCCGAGGTCGCCGCACTGATGGCTCGCGATTTGGACCCGGCACTGCCGATCCTGAAGGCCGTCGGCGTTCGCGAGATTGCCGCTCACCTGCGCGGCGAAACCTCACGCGACGACGCCCTCGCCGCCGCCCAGCAGGAAACCCGCCGCTACGCCAAGCGCCAGACCACCTGGATGCGCGGCCAGATGGCGGACTGGCCGCGCCTCACCGGCTTAGACACCGATGAGCATTGGCGGCAATTTCTTGCCCTCAACCCCGACTTGACGGTCTGAGCCCGGCATGCGACATCACGTTTCGAACATTTTGTGGGAATTCTCGTGCGCAAGATCCTCGTACTTGTAAGGCGACCGTAACCGGACTGACTTCTGTCAGGACCGAACGGTCGCTTGCCCCAGGCCCCCAGCGGGCCTTTTTTATTGCCTAAAACCTTCTCGCCCCAACCTCCTGTCTTCCGAACCGAGCCGAAAACATGACCGCCCATCAGACCATCGAAGCCCAACAGGACACCATCTCCGGCGCGGAAATGGTTGTACGTGCGCTCATCGACAACGGCGTCGAAGTGCTGTTCGGCTATCCGGGCGGTGCCGTGCTGCCGATCTATGACGCGCTCTATGAGCACCCCGAACTGACCCACGTGCTGGTCCGCCACGAGCAAGGTGCCACCCATGCCGCCGAGGGCTATGCGCGCTCCACCGGCAAGCCCGGCGTGGTGCTGGTCACGTCCGGCCCCGGCGCGACCAATGCGATCACCGGCATCGTTGACGCCCTGATGGATTCTATCCCGCTGATCGTCATCACCGGTCAGGTCGCTACGCACCTGATCGGCACCGACGCCTTCCAGGAGTGCGATACCATCGGCATCACCCGGCCCTGCACCAAGCACAACTATCTGGTGAAGTCGGTCGAGGAGTTGCCACGGGTCCTGCATGAGGCGTTCCACATCGCCACGTCCGGTCGTCCGGGCCCGGTGGTCATCGACATCCCCAAGGACGTGCAGTTCGCCAAGGCCGCCTACAAAGGACCGGGCGAGGTCAAGTCGATCCACAACTACGCGCCCCGGCTGAAGGGTGATGTCGGCAAGATTGCAGAAGCCGTGGCCCTGATCGCGGGGGCCAAGCGCCCAATCTTCTACACCGGCGGTGGGGTGATCAATTCGGGGCCGCAGGCGTCCGAACTGCTGCGCCAGTTCGCCGCCATGACCGGCGCGCCCGTGACCTCGACGCTGATGGGTCTGGGGGCTTTCCCGGCGTCCGATCCCCAGTGGCTGGGTATGCTCGGCATGCACGGTTCTTTCGAAGCCAACAACGCCATGCACGACTGCGACGTGATGATCGCAGTCGGCTCACGCTTCGATGACCGGGTGACCGGGCGCCTCGACGCCTTCTCGCCCGGCTCCAAGAAAATCCATATCGACGTGGATGCCTCGTCGATCGGCAAGAACGTCCGCGCCGACATCGGCATCGTCGGCGACGCGGGCAACGTCCTGGCCGACATGATTGCCGCCTGGAAGCAACGCAATTTGGCCCCAGACAAGACCGCCATGGACAAATGGTGGACACAGATCGAGACCTGGCGGGCCCGCGACAGCTTCCGCTATCGCCCGGACACCAAGCTGATCAAGCCGCAGTACGCGATCCAGCGTCTCTACGAACTGACCAAGGACTTGGACACCTACATCACCACCGAGGTCGGCCAGCACCAGATGTGGGCGGCCCAATTCTATCACTTTGACGAGCCCAACCGCTGGATGACCTCCGGCGGCCTGGGCACCATGGGCTATGGCCTACCCGCTGCCGTCGGCGTGCAGATGGCCCACCCAGACAGTTTAGTCATCGACATCGGCGGCGACGCCTCCGTGCAGATGACTATGCAGGAGATCTCCACGGCCATTCAGTACGAACTGCCGATCAAGATCTTCATCCTCAACAACGAGTGGATGGGCATGGTCCGCCAGTGGCAGCAGTTGCTGCACGGCGAGCGCTATTCCCACACCTATTCGTCCAGCCTGCCCGACTTCGTGAAACTGGCCGAGGCCTATGGCGGCGTCGGCATCCGCGCCGAAACGCCCGACGAGTTGGACGACAAAATCCTGCAGATGATTGCCGTGAAGAAGCCGGTGATTTTCGATTGCCGGGTGACCAAGGAAGAAAATTGCTTCCCGATGATCCCCTCCGGCAAGGCCCACAACGAGATGATCATGGCCGACGACACCCGCGACCTCACCACCATCATCGACGACAGCGGCAAGGGGTTGGTGTAGAGCGGCGGGCGTGCCCGCATCCACTTCGCCCACCCCCGCCTCTCCCGTCATCGTCTGGTTCCGGCGTGATCTGCGCCTAGCCGACAATCCCGCCCTGACCGATGCGATCCGCAGCGGCCAACCCATCCTGCCGGTCTACATCCTGGATGAGACGCCGGGTATCCGCGCGCCGGGCGCGGCATCTCTCTGGTGGCTTGGCAAGTCGCTGGCGCAGCTTTCCGCATCGCTGGAAGCGCTCGGCTCGCGCCTAATCCTGCGCCGTGGCGTCGCCGCCAGCGAACTCACCGCCCTGGTCCGTGAGACGGGTGCGGCCCGCGTCGTTTGGAACCGCCTGTACGACCCCGGCGTCACTGACCGTGATGCCGCGCTCAAGGCATCGCTCCGGGCCGACGGCGTCGAGGTTCAAAGCTTCAATGCTAGCCTGCTGTCCGAGCCCTGGACCGTGCGCAACAAGGCGGGCGAGCCGTTCAAGGTGTTCTCCCCCTTCTGGCGGGCGGCGCAGGCCAGCCTCGATCTCACGGCCCTGCACGCGTCACCCAAAGCCCTGACCACCCCGGCCAGCTGGCCGCCCCGTTGGCCCCAGAGTCAGGCCCTCGAAACCTGGAATCTCCAGCCTACCAAGCCCGACTGGACCGGTGGTTTCAGCCTCTGGGTACCCGGTGAAGCGGGCGCGCAAACCCGCCTGGGCACCTTCCTGGCCAAGGGCCTGGCCCGCTACACCGAGGGCCGCAACGTGCCCGCCGCCGAAGCCGTCTCGCGCCTCTCGCCGCACCTGCACTTCGGCGAGATCAGTCCCCGCCAGATCTGGGCCGCCGTTGATACCACCCTCGATGCCAAACCGGCCCTCGGCCGCGAGGCCGACAAGTTCAAAGCCGAGCTGGGCTGGCGCGAATTCAGCCATTCGCTGCTGTTCCACAATCCGAACCTGGAAACCGCCAACTTCAAACCCGCCTTCGACGCCTTCCCTTGGCGGGGCGACCCCGCCGCCTTTACCGCATGGACCAAGGGCCAGACCGGCTATCCGATGGTCGACGCAGGCATGCGCGAGCTCTGGACCACCGGCTTCATGCACAACCGCGTCCGCATGCTGGTCGCCTCTTTCCTGGTCAAACACCTGTTGATCGATTGGCGCCGCGGCGAGGCCTGGTTCTGGGACACCCTGCTTGACGCCGACCGCGCCAACAATGCCGCCAGTTGGCAGTGGGTGGCCGGTTCCGGCGCAGACGCCGCCCCCTACTTCCGCATCTTCAGCCCTATGGGCCAAGGCGAGAAATTCGACACCGACGGCGCCTACGTCCGCCGCTGGGTCCCCGAACTGGCCCGCCTCCCCGACGCCGTGATTCACAGCCCCTGGACCGCCGACCCAGCCATTCTGCGCGCGAGCGGCATCACACTCGGCGTAACCTACCCCCGCCCCATCGTCGACCACGGCTTCGCAAGAGACCGCGCGCTGGAGGCGCTGAAGGCAACGTCAAGCGCATGATCCCCTGGGTGCTATCCGGTGGGTAATTCCATGCATCCGAAGCATCGCCACCCTACATAGCTTGCTATGATCCGCCCCCAGGACCTGCTGTGCCCCCGACCTGAGGGGCTCTACTGCCCGCCCGGCGATTTCTACGTCGATCCGGTGCGGCCTGTGGATCGTGCGGTCATCACCCATGGCCATGCGGACCATGCCCGGGCAGGCCATGGCACCGTGCTGGCAACGCCTGAGACTCTGGCGATCATGGCCGAACGCTATGGCGCAGACTTCGCCCTGACCCGCGAGGCTGCGCCCTATGGACTGGCCGTGGCGCGCGATAACGTCAGCGTCACCCTGGTGCCCGCTGGCCACGTGCTAGGGTCGGCTCAGGCGGTGGTGCGGTGGAAGGGCCTGGCCATGGTGGTGTCCGGCGACTATAAGCGGCGGCGCGATCCGACCTGTCCGCCGTTTGAGCCGGTGCCCTGCGACGTGTTCATCACCGAGGCGACGTTTGGCCTGCCGGTGTTTCGCCATCCAAATGATGGCGAAGAGGTTGCGCGGCTGCTGCGCTCGGTCGCCCAGTTCCCGGAACGCAGCCACATGATCGGCGCCTACGCGCTCGGCAAGGCCCAGCGCATTATCCGGCTGCTGCGCGAGGCGGGTTGGGATCGGACCATCCATGTCCATGGCGCGCTGGAGCGACTGAACGGACTCTATGAGCGCCATGGTATCGACTTGGGGCCGCTTGCTCCTGCAACCGGGGCTCCGGCGACCGGCAGCACCAAGGCCGACTTTGCGGGCGAGATCATTGTCGCGCCGCCTTCCGCACTGCAGGACCGCTGGAGCCGACGGTTCCCGGACCCAGTCGCCGCCTTCGCCTCGGGCTGGATGCAGATCCGCGCCCGGGCCCGACAGCGCGGCGTGGAACTGCCGCTGGTAATCTCCGACCACGCCGACTGGGACGAACTGACCGCCACAGTGGCCGAAATCCGGCCCACCGAGCTATGGATCACCCACGGCCGCGAGGAAGCCCTGGCGCGCTGGGCCGAGCTGCAGGGCATCCCCGCCCGGGCTCTGGCCCTAGTGGGCTATGACGATGATGGCGACGACTAGATGCGCGCCTTCGCGGACTTGCTGGACCGGCTCAGCCTGACGTCTTCGCGCAATGCTAAGCTAACGATGGTGCGCGACTATCTGCGGGCCACGCCGGACCCAGATCGGGGGTGGGCGCTGGCGGCGCTCACCGGGGAATTGACCTTCGATTCGGTCAAACCCGCCTTCATCCGCAAGGCGGTCGAGGCGCGAATGGATGCGCAACTGTTCGCCTGGTCCTACTACTATGTGGGCGATCTGGCCGAGGCGGCATCGCTGGTCTGGCCCTCCAGGCCGGGGGCCAACCGCGAGCCGTTGCTGTCCGAGGTGATCGAGGGTCTGCGCGCCGCTACCCGCGCGGAGGCTCAAGGCCGCATCGAGGCTTGGCTGGACGCCTTGCCCCAGGCGCGCGAACGCTGGGCGCTGCTCAAGCTGGTAACTGGCGGCCTGCGGGTCGGTCTGTCCGCGCGACTGGCGAAACAGGCTGTGGCCGACCTTGGCAGCGTCCCGGT
Organism: Alphaproteobacteria bacterium; assembly: GCA_043743295.1. Lineage (GTDB taxonomy): Bacteria > Pseudomonadota > Alphaproteobacteria > Caulobacterales > Caulobacteraceae > Phenylobacterium. Next base: position 12,752 of record JAYTWT010000247.1, read on the forward strand.
GGCCGAAGTCGAGGAGCTATGGCACGCGCTGGAGCCGCCCTATGCGGAGCTGTTCGCCTGGCTGGAGGGGCGCGCGGAAAAGCCATCGTCGGCCAATCCAGCCCGGTTCCGCCCCGCCATGCTGGCCCAGGCGATCGATGAGGCCGTGGACTTCGCCCGGCTAGACCCCGACCACTATGCCGCAGAGTGGAAGTGGGACGGGATCCGGGTGCAGATGGCCTTCGAGGATGGGGTGCGGCGGCTCTACACCCGTACCGGCGACGACGTCTCGCGCACCTTCCCCGATGTGCTGGACGCCATGGCCGAGCCGGGCGTCCTGGACGGAGAACTGCTGGTGATCCGCGATGGCCAGGTGGCCAGTTTCGGCGACCTCCAGCAACGGCTGAACCGTAAGACCACAGACGCGAAGATGATGACCGCCTACCCTGCGGCGATCCGGGCCTATGACCTGTTGCAGGAGGGTGGCGATGACCTGCGTGGTCTGCCCTTCGCGGACCGCCGCGCGAGGCTGGAAGCCTTTGTGGCGCGCCAGCCCGGCAGCCGGATCGACCTGTCGCCGCTCCAGCCCTTCGCGGACTGGGATGAACTCGCCACCCTGCGCGCCGACCCGCCCGAGGGTGACCCCCGGATCGCCGAAGGCCTGATGCTCAAACGCCTGGACTCCATCTACGAGGCGGGTCGGCCCAAGGGCCCCTGGTTCAAGTGGAAGCGCGAACCCTTTCTTGTCGACGCCGTTTTGATGTACGCCCAGCGCGGTCATGGCAAACGCTCCAGCTTCTATTCCGACTACACCTTCGGGGTGTGGAAGCGGGATGCTGCGGCGGGTCGGATGCTGACGCCGGTGGGCAAGGCCTACTTCGGGTTCACGGACGAGGAGTTGAAGCGGATCGACAAGTTCGTGCGCGACAACACCCTCGAGCGGTTCGGCCCGGTGCGCTCCGTCCGCGCGGAACCGCATGCGGGCCTGGTCTTCGAGGTCGCCTTCGAAGGCCTGCAACGTTCGACCCGGCACAAGTCCGGCGTCGCCATGCGCTTTCCTCGTATCCACCGCATCCGCTGGGACAAGCCCCCCGGCGAAGCCGATGACCTGGCGACGCTGGAGGCGATGCTGGACCGTTGACCCGGCAGCCCACCCCACCCGGCTCGTCATCCCGCGATCCAAGCCAACAACGACTGTTGCCTATTGGACTGTCTCAGGGATGGGGGTCACTCCACGACCTTCGGCGCGCGCAAAATAGGGTCTAAACCCCCAACCCCGCCCGCGCCTCCACCAGCGCCGCCGCGATCTCCGCGTGGCGTTTGCGGGTGATGTTGTAGGACGAGAAGATCACCATCGAGATGATCGCCACCACGGCGGCGGCGGGTCCCCAGATGAGTACCAGGCGGACCTGCACATCGTGCGGCAGGACCGCGCCGATCTGATGTCCGATGTCCTTCGGAAAGTGGATGAGGTCCAGCGCGAAGCCTGCGATCAGCACGCCGACGCCGGTCGCCGCCTTGTTGGCAAAGGCGAGGCCCGCGAAATAGAGCCCCTCGCGGCGGCGACCGAACAGGTGTTCGTGCTCGTCGGCCGCGTCGGCCATCATCGAGGGATAGGCCACTGACACCAGGCCCAGCCCGATGCCGGCGACGCCGGAGTTGATCTGCATCGGCAATAGGGCCGCCTCGCCCATCGGACTATAGACGCCGATCAACCACAGCCCCTGCACCACCAGCCAGTTGGCGATCAGTAGCGACAGGCCGATCAAGACGACGTTCTTCTTTTCTAGCACGCGCTGGCAGGCGGGCGCGATGGCAACGCCGAACAGCAGCGCGGCCAGGAAGGCATAGCCGATGTACTGAATGCTCTCGCTGGGCATCTGCCAAACGAACACGAACGAGTGGTTGTTGAGCGTCGCGTTGAGCCCCTGGGCCACGTAGGTGATCACTGCGGAGATGAACAACAGCCGGAACGAGCGGTTGGCAAAGATCTCGGCAATCTCGCCGGGAAGGCGCCGGACCAGTGAGCCGGTGACCGCCTCTGGTTGCGGCAGTTTGGGCGCATATCGCACGAGGCCCAGACAGCACAGGCTCATGGTGACCGCCAGGAATCCCGCGACCGTCCATCCGAACGCTGGATAGCCATCTGGTCGCTGCAGCCCGCCGTCAGCAAAGAAGAACGAAAACCCGACCCGCGTGACCACCAGGGCCGAGAGAATGCCAGCGATAGAGCGATAGACGACGATGCTGGTCCGCTCAGCGTAGTTGTTGGTCATCTCGGCCCCAAGCGCGATGTAGGGCACGTTGAACAGCGAGATGAAGCTGCGCCCGGCTACCGAGGTCACGGCGAGCCAGACGAACAGCATCGTCGCGCTAAGGCCCTGCGGCGGCGAAAACAGCAGGGCGATGGACACCGCGACCAGTGGAATCGCCAGGATCATCATCGGCAAGCGTCGCCCAAGCCGAGATTTCAGATTGTCTGAGACCGACCCGACCAGCGGGTCCACCACCGCATCGAACGCAAGGCTCACCGCCAACGCCGCGCCGACCAGCGCGCCGGAAAGGCCCAGCACCGCCGTATAGTAGAAAAACACGAAGCCCAGCGCGGTGTCGAAGCCCGCCGCCTGCCCGGTCTGCCCCAGGGCGTAGATAACTTTTTGAACCCCCGAGGGTTTGAAATCGACGACATCGGCGCGCGCGGCCGAACCCTCGGAATTTGCCAAAACAGATCTCCCCATCGTGCTTATTGACGGGAAGTGTAGTGGTGCCGGTGACAATGGCAATGCGGCCGACGCAGCGGCGCTGGATGGCGCGTTCGTCAAGGTGGGTCAGTGCGGGCCGAAGGCGAGATGCGCCCAGATCAGTCCCGCTTCATCCGCATCGCGCCAAGATAGTCGCGCTTGCCCAGCGATACGCCTGCTTGGCGCAGGATGTCGTAGGCTGTGGTGGCGTGGAAGTGCAGGTTCGGAAGCGAGAACGACATCAGAAAGCCTTCCGCCGTAAACGGCATCCGCATCTCGCCCAACTTAAAGACCATGTCGCCGCTTTCCAGCGCATTGATCTCATCCGCATTGACAGCCTTCAGCGCCGCGATCGCGTCGGCGATCAGGGCCTGAAGCTCGGCATAACTCATCGGCGACATCGCGCTTGGCGGGCCGAACTCGCCGGCCTTCACGCCTTCCACCGCGCCCTTCGAGTGATGCACAACCGAGACGATCTGGAACTGGAACGGCAGCATGTCGCCCGTCAGCCGCGTCGCAACGATGGTGGCCGGGTCGATGCCGTTGGCCTCGCAGTGCTTACGACCCTTTTCCATGAACCCGGAGACGGCGCCGAGGATCTGCAGGAACGAGGTTACGCTGACGTCGTAAAGCGAAATAGCCATGAGGGAGTTGTCCTTAGATTGAGCGTCGATTTCTAGCGCTATTGACGATGCGGAACCTTGGGGAAATCTACCGCGCGCCAATCCGCGCCATGATCTCGCGCGGGATGCCGTACTGCTCGACGATGGCAGTACGGTCGCGCAGACCCATGATCTCGCGTTGCACGAGGAACCCCCACACTGCGTCGGCCGCCGCGTTCATCAGCACGGTGCGGTCATCATTGTTGTCATGCGCTTTAAGCGCGGCCAGGGTCTCCTCGACCTTGCGCCCAGCCCGGCCCAGCGACTGCGCCTGCTCTTCAATGAGTTCGTGGCGGAAGACAGCATCGCCAGTCTCCGGCTTCAGCCGGGCCAGCAAGGACTGGGGCGTGTGGAGGGAGGACATCGCTCCAATTTCGATTGGCTGAGATCAGGATGCAAGCGCTGTTGCGCAGCAGGTAGGCCGTAGAGCCTGGCATCAGACCTCAGATCGCGAACTTGACTCTGATCAATTGTTCTACAAATGTTCCGAAGTGATTTAGGAGTCGCGTCGTGATCGAAAGATTGATGGACTGGTGGCGCACGCGCGAGCTGGACCGCAGGGTGAACAAACACGGCTGGACCGGGATCTATGTGGGGACTTATAACGTCGCCCAGGCCTGGACCTATTCGATCGGATTCGACGAAACGCTGGACCAGCCGGAAGTGGTCATATTCGACCTTCGCAAGGAGAGCGCGAACGCCCTGCTCTGGCAGGCTTACAACGAACTCAAGGACGGCAAGCTCCGTTTCGAGGATGGCGCACCCTGGGGAGTCGAGGGGCCCAAACCCGTCTGGCGAAAAGTCGATCCCAGTCAAATCTCTGGCGTCGCCAATTGGCTTGGCCTCGCCCAGCGCCAGCGCTTCAACCGCACGGGTCAGCGCGCTGGACTGGAAGCGTTCCAGCTGGTCCTACCCGATCCCGAAGGTCACTATCCGTGGGACCAGGCCTATGACGAACACCTGCGCCCGCGACAGCCGGCGCTCTATTTGCCGGAAAACGACGCAGACGACTTTAAGATGGCACCCGCAGAGCGGGAGGCCCGCCGCCTGATGGGCGAGCGCGGCTGGACGGTCGTCCCCGTCGACGGAACCCCACTTTGCTGGGCCTATTCGATCGGGTTGGCCGAAACCCTGGGGTGCCCCGATCTGATCTGTTTCGGACCCACCGGCCCGGATGCTGAGCACAAGCTCATCGACGTCCAAAGACACCTGCGCAGCGGTGATCTGAAACTAGAGGATGGCCTGCACTGGAATGGGCTCGACGTCGAGGTTTGCTGGCGGCGCGTCCACGAAAGTCAGTACCTAGGGTTTGGCTGGTTCCACCTAGCAAAGGAGGTGCGCGAGGGTCGTACAGGCAACCGAGAACCGGTAGAAGCCTTCCAGATGTTCATACCCGATCTGTCGGGCCTCTATCCCTGGGAGGCGGGCTGCGATCGAGAGATGCATGACCTGCAGCCAATGCTATTCTTGCCGTTTGATCCGGCCCGGCCCCCGATACGCGAGCTTGCGGGCCGACGACGCCTGTGACACGTCACGAGCAGTATCCAGGAACCTCGCCCTATGTCCGACATCACCGCCCAACCCGCCTCGGTCTATGACCTCTCGCACGCCGAGCAGGAAGAGAGCCGCGCCACCTTCGCCGTGCTGGTAGACAATGAGCCGGGCGTGCTGCACCGGGTGGTCGGGCTGTTCGCGGCGCGGGGCTATAATATCGACAGTCTGACGGTGGCCGAGACCGACGACAGTTCGCACACCAGCCGCATCACCATCGTCACCCGCGGCACCCTGCAAGTGTTGGCCCAGATCGAGGCGCAGCTGCAGAAGATGGTCTCCACGCGTCACGTCCAGGATGTGACCAAGGACCCCAACGGCCTTGAGCGCGAGCTGGCGCTGATCAAGGTGCGCGGTGCGGGCGTTGAACGGGTGGAAGCCCTGCGCGTGGCCGACATCTTCCGCGCCAAGGTGGTGGACACCACGCACGAGAGCTTCGTCTTCGAACTGACCGGCGCGCCCAACAAGATCGATAAGTTCGTCGACCTGATGCGCGGCCTCGGCCTGGTCGAGGTCTCGCGTACCGGCGTGCTGTCGCTGCAGCGCGGGGGCGAGGGGTTTTAGGCGGCGGCGGACGGGCTCATTCGGATCTGGCGCAGCACCGAAGCGCGGACGGTCAGGTATTGAATCGCAAAGAGGACTAACTTGGAGGCCATCGGAAAGATCGCCAGGAACATAGGCCAAAGCGGCGTGAACCAGACTGTAATGACCAGGTTGGCCGCGCCGGTCACAAACATCAGGCCAGCCCAGGCATAGCCGAAAGCGACCATGACGCCGACACCTCTCCCTCCCGCTATCGGCGGCAAGTAGCGCAGCATCCAACCCCGCTTGAGCATCACGACGCCGACGATGGCGTAGATCAGCGTCGGCTTGACCATCAGGAACCGGGCGTCATGGCTGAGTAGGCCTGCCGTCCCGAACACGGCGACCAGACCCAGGCTGGCCCACTGCAGCGGTGCAATAGGTCGCCGTAGCAGCGCCAGCAGACCGATCTGGCCGACGCTGATCGCCATGGAGACCGCCGTGGCGACCATGAGGTCAACCTTAACCGCCACCAACACCGCGAAAACGATGGTCGGTGCCAGGTCCATGACCAACTCGCGCCCGGCAAACCATAGGCCATTCATGTCGAAACTCCGCGTTGAAATTGAGCCTCAAACCTACCCGCAAAGGGGCGAAAGTTGGCTGTCCACTCACGAACGCGGGATGGGGCTC
>JAYTWT010000248.1:0-1718 GCA_043743295.1 Alphaproteobacteria bacterium
GCTCAGGGGCTGATCGAACCGCCTGACCCCGACAACGCGACGAAAGCCTTCATCTCATGACCGCCCAAGTATCCGACGCCAACCGCGTCATCATTTTCGACACCACCATGCGCGACGGCGAGCAATCGCCCGGCGCCTCCATGAGCCACGACGAGAAGCTCGAACTGGCCAAGATCCTCGAGGAGATGGGCGTCGACGTGATCGAAGCCGGCTTCCCGATCGCCTCCAACGGTGACTTCGAGGCCGTGAAGGCCATCTCGCAGATCGTCACCGAAAGCACCGTCTGCGGCCTGGCTCGCGCCGCCGCCCTGGACATCGACCGCTGCGCCGAGGCGATTCGCCCGGCCAAGCAGGGCCGGATCCACACCTTCATCTCCACCAGCCCGCAGCACCGGGACTTCATCCTGAAGCTGTCACAGGACGAGGTGCTGGAGGCGGTGGTCCAGTCGGTCACCCGTGCCCGCAACCTCTGCGGCGATGTGGAATGGTCGGCCCAGGACGCCACCCGCACCGAGCCGGATTTCCTCTACCGCTGCGTGGAAGCGGCCATCAACGCCGGCGCCCGGACGATCAATCTGCCGGACACGGTGGGCTACAGCTTCCCTGATGAATACGCGCAAATGTTCCGCAATGTGATCGCCAATGTGCCGAACGCGGACAAGGCGATCTTCTCGGCCCACTGCCACAACGACCTGGGTCTGGCCGTGGCCAACTCCCTGGCCGCCGTGCAGGGCGGTGCGCGTCAGATCGAATGCGCGGTCAACGGCATTGGCGAACGCGCCGGCAACGCGGCCCTGGAAGAGATCGTCATGGCCATGAAGGTGCGCGGTGAGACCCTGGGCTTCGACAGCGACGTGGACCCGATCCACATCACCCGCGCCAGCCGCTACGTCTCCGCCATCACCGGCTTCCCGGTGCAGTTCAACAAGGCGATCGTCGGCAAGAATGCCTTCGCCCACGAGAGCGGCATCCACCAGGACGGCATGCTGAAGAACGCCGAGACCTACGAGATCATGAAGCCGGAGGACGTGGGGCAGGGCGCCACCAACCTGGTCATGGGCAAGCACTCGGGCCGCCACGCCTTCCGCGAGAAGCTGAAGGCCCTGGGCTACGACCTGGGTCAGAACGCCCTGAACGAGGCCTTCGTCCGGTTCAAGGAACTGGCGGACAAGAAGAAGCACGTCTTCGACGATGATCTCATCGCTCTGGTGGACGACGCCCTGGCCCGCGGGTCGGAGCGGATCCGCGTTGTCCATCTGCGCGTCGTGGCCGGCACCGAAGGCCAGTCCGCCGAGCTGACCCTGGCGGTCGATGACGTGGAGAAGAAGGCCGAAGCCAGCGGCGACGGTCCCGTTGACGCGGTGTTCAACGCCATCCACGAGATCGTGCCGCACGCGGCGGCCCTGCGCCTGTTCCAGGTGCATGCGGTCACCGAGGGCACCGACGCCCAGGCCCAGGTCTCGGTGCGTCTGGAAGAGGACGGCCGTATCGCCACCGGTCAGGCGGCGGACACCGACACCCTCACCGCCAGCGCCAAGGCCTACGTCAACGCCCTCAACAACCTGTTCTCTCGCAAGGAGAAGGGCCGGCCCGACACGGCGATCGCGAGCGGGTTTTAGATTGAGCCATTCCTCCCCAACGCAGTTGGGGAGGGGGACCACGCGAAGCGTGGTGGAGGGGAGTCCGTGCACCGACTCCCCTCCACCGCCTTCGGCGGT
>JAYTWT010000249.1:0-3858 GCA_043743295.1 Alphaproteobacteria bacterium
GCGCCCATCTCGGCGTGGCTGGCGGGAAGCAGCAGGTCGCCGATATCGTGGAGCAGCGCGCAGACGACGTATTCCTCATCGCGCCCATCACGGTGCGCGCGCGTCGCGGTTTGTAGCGAGTGCTCCACACGGGTTACGGCAAACCCGCCCGCGTCCTCATCCAGTTCCAGGAAGTGGCGCAGGATGCGGTCCACATGGCCCGTGTGATGGCCGGCGTTGGCTCTGCCGATTGCCGCCCAATCCTCCGCCGTGCTCTCGGTCATGGCGTGAAACCGTGCCTTTGCGAGCATTTCACCGTCGGCCATAGCAATCTCCCGGATCCGTCTGTCACTCATGTTGCGGCGCGACGCGGGCGAGGTCAACGCGGAGCTGATTTGACAGCTATGGTTCGACGGGCGCGGTATGCGGTGACGCCGGGCAAACGGCGAGGTCGGGGAGGCCGCAGATGTCGATGGAACTTCAACTCTTGGTGTGGGCCGTTGGGCTGACGGTCGTACAGCTGGTCGTGGCGATATTGCCGACACTTGCCCAGGTCGGCATGGCCGAGGCGGTCGGTAACCGCGAGGGCACCGCCGAGCCAACGGGTCTGGCTGGGCGTGCGGTTCGTGCCCACCGCAACATGCTGGAAAGTCTGGTGCTGTTCGCCGTGCTGGTGCTGGTCGCCCATGTGGCGGGCAAGTCCAACGCTATGACGTTGATGGGCGCGCAGATCTTCCTAGGTGCGCGGGTGGTCTTCGCGCTGGTCTATCTGGCCGGGATTCCATGGCTGCGGACGGTCGTCTGGGCTGTGAGCATGGGCGGCCTAGGACTGATCTTCGCACAGCTGATCTGACCGGACGCCCCGCTTGAGGGGCCGCCCAAGACCCGCTAAAGGCAGAGCTCTCGGACTGGCACGCACCGCCAGCCCGAAAGGCGCGGCCGTAGTTCAGCGGTAGAACGTCAGCTTCCCAAGCTGAATGTCGGGGGTTCGATTCCCCCCGGCCGCTCCAAATTTTCTCGGTTACGAAGACGTTGAGCCCCTCACATCTCGACGAGCCCGAAACCACAGCCTATCGTTGGCACCAAGGCGATGGCCTGACGATTTGCGTGCGGCGGACGGGGGGCCGTGCGACGTGGACAAGACCCCCCACGAGGACGAGATGCCGGTCAAACTGCCAAAATACGCGCACTGGGTTGCCGAACGTCGGTTCTTTGTGGATGCGACCAACCTGCCCAAGCTGGAGGAAGCGGCCGCGCGCCGTATTGAGGATCTCTATATCGAGGGCGGACGGCTGCGGCTGCGCGCCATCACCCACCTGGCCACGGGCGAGCAGGAGTTTAAGCTGGCGAAGAAGTATGCGCCGGACAATCCGCTGATCGGCCCGATGGCAAACCTATACCTCAACGCCGACGAACACGCCGCGCTCGCGGGGCTGCCGGGCTGGCGACTGTCTAAGCTGCGGCACAAGCTGGGCAGCTTTACCGTCGACGCGTTCGAGGGCGAGCTTGCGGGCCTAATCCTGGCCGAGTGCGAGGCCAGCAATCGGATGGCTGCGATGGCGGTAGTAATCCCCGCTTGGTGCGTCCGCGAAGTGACCAGCGTGCCGGAATACACCGGCTGGCGACTGGCGCAGAACAAGGACGGCGTGATCTGAAACGGGCAGGCTCTACCCGCCGACTTCGGTGACGTGAACCACGTTCGGATAAAACGCCACCCGACCGGCGATGTCGGCCATGGCCGGATAGGGCACCTCATAGGCCCAGACCGAATTCTCGGCAGTTTGTCCCGCTAGGGAAATTGAGAAGTACGACGCGTCGCCCTTGTACGGGCAGTGGGTCGACCGTGAGGTAGCCGCCAGATGCTCCATCGCCACGTCGGCCTTGGGGAAATAGACCACCGGTGGATAGCTGGCCTCGCGCAGCACGATCACCCCCGTGCTGTCGGCGATGACCTGGCCTCGGAATGTTGCCTGCCAGCGCGAGGAGACCGGCGTCAACGTGATCGGATGGTCGGGACCGGGGAGCTTCATGGCGGGCTTTCTGCGGGCGCGGAGCTTGGGCTTGCTTGTGCTTGGCATACGCCCGTGTTTGTCTCGCGGCAATTCGCCGACGCGCGCCAGAAGCCTGCTCAGCGACCACGACCGTTCAAGACCACCGGAACCCCGCGCGCATGAATCTGATTGTCATCCTCGGCCTGCTGATCACCTTGGCCACCGGGATTCCCGTGCTGATCCAGCTACTACGCAACCATCCGCGCGGCTTGATCATCCTGTTCTTCGCCGAGATGTGGGAGCGGTTCTCCTATTACGGCATGCGCGGCATCCTGATCTTCTACCTGACCCAGCACCTGCTGTTCGACGACAAGACGGCGGGCGCGCAGTACGGCTCCTACACGTCGCTGGTCTACCTACTGCCGCTGGTGGGTGGGCTGCTGGCGGACCGTTGGTTGGGCACGCGCAAGGCGGTAGCGTTCGGCGCTCTGTTGTTGGTAGCCGGGCACATGACCATGGCGGTGGAAGGATCGCCCGCCAGACAGACCCTGATCTATGCGGGCCAAAGCTACGACGTGGCCATCCAAGGCCGTATGGAGAACCGGCAGGTCCATGTGATCGTAGGCGGCACGCCGCACGCGTTCTCCGCGACCGCTGAGGGCGGCCTGGAGGTCAAAGACCTGGCACCGGGCGGGCCGTTGCCGGCCGTGCTGCCCAAGGGCGCGTTCGAGCTGAAGAACACCGTCGATCCGTTCGGCGTCAACGCCTTTTATCTGGCGGTCTCCCTGATCATCATGGGGGTTGGATTCCTGAAGCCCAACATCTCGGCCATCGTCGGACAGCTCTATCCCGAGCGTGATCCTCGGCGGGATTCCGGCTTCACCCTCTACTATTATGGCATCAACCTGGGCGCCTTCTGGGCCTCCATTCTGTGCGGCTGGCTGGGGACCGACTTCGGCTGGTGGGCGGGGTTCGGCCTGGCCGGGGTCGGGATGGCGGCCGGTTTCGTGGTCTTCGTACTGGGCAAGAAACATCTGGAGGGCAAGGGTGAGCCGCCCAATCCGGAGCTACTGAAACAGCCCATCGCCGGGCCGATCACCCGCGAATGGCTGATCTATCTGGGCGGCGTTCTGGGTGTGATCCCAGTCTGGTTCCTGGTGCAGAGCAATGACCTCGTCGGCTACGCTCTGGGCATTTCGATCACCGTGGCCCTGGCCTTCATCGGTTGGTTCCTGGCCACTCAATGCGACAAGATCGAGCGCGAGCGGATGATGCTGGCCATGGTGCTGATCTTTGGCTCGGTGGTGTTCTTCACCCTGTTCGAACAAGCCGGAACCTCGCTCAATCTGTTCGCCGCCCGCAACGTCGACCTGATGGGGATCGACGCGGCCCAGACGCAGTCGTTCAACGCCGGCTTCATTCTGATCTTCGCGCCGTTGTTCGCCGCCATGTGGACCTATCTGGGTGCCAAGGGCCGGATGCTGAACCCGACGCTGACCTTCGGGCTCGGGCTTCTGCAGGTCGGCCTCGGCTTCCTGGTGGTGGTTTGGACCCAAGGGATGGCGGTGGAGTACAAGATGCCGCTCTACACCCTGGGCCTGCTCTACCTGTTCCACACCACGGGCGAGCTGTTCCTGTCGCCGGTCGGCCTGTCGCAGGTAACCAAGCTCAGCGTCGCCAAGCTGGTGTCGTTCATGATGGCGGTCTGGTTTGCCGCCTCGTCCATCGCCCAGTTCGTCGGCGGCCGGATTGCGGGTCTGATGGGAACAGAAACGGTCGGGGGCCAGGTCCTCGACCCCGCCGCCGCCTTCGCCACCTCAATGGACGGGTTCAACAAGCTGGGCTGGACCGGGATCGCCTGCGGCGTGGCCTTTGTCGGCTTGAGCTA
>JAYTWT010000250.1:0-2101 GCA_043743295.1 Alphaproteobacteria bacterium
GGACGACATAATCCTGAGATTATGAAGGCTCTGGCAGCACGGCTTGCCACGCCCGTCCGGACAGCCGAGGATCACGGTTGGCGCGGCGACAGTATCGAAGCCGAAGCCTTTGCCTTCCTGGCCGCTCGAACCCACGCTGGCCTTCCGATCTCGTTCCCGAAGACGACAGGCGTGCCGGCACCGATGACCGGCGGGCGCATCGTTAGGTCTTGAATCTCGGCAAGTGACCCGGCGACATACTTGCCATTCAAACGACTGTTCGGCAGGCTGAACTCCGAAAACCCTTGCGAGTAAGACCATGGCCGACGATCTGGGATTTGACCCCACCGCCCTTCGCGACAAGTATCGCGCCGAACGCGACAAGCGGCTTCGTGCCGACGGCAGCGACCAGTATGTCGAGATCGCTGGCCAATATGCGCACTATCTGGAAGATCCTTACGTCGCGCGGCTGGACCGGGCGGCGCTGAGGGAGGACGTCGAGGTCGTGGTGGTCGGCGGCGGCTTTGGTGGCCAGCTGGCGGCGGCGCGCTTACGCGAAAGCGGCGTCGACGACATCCGCATCATCGAGAAGGGCGGCGACTTCGGCGGCACGTGGTACTGGAATAGGTACCCGGGCGCGGCCTGCGACATCGAGAGCTATATCTACCTGCCGTTGCTGGAAGAGGTGGGTTACTTGCCCGTCGAGAAGTACAGCCGCGCGCCCGAAATCTTGAAGCACAGCCGCGCCATTGGCGAGAAATTCGACCTCTATCGCGCCGCCCTGTTCCAAACCGAAGTCACTGAAATGCGGTGGGACGAGGATGCCGCCCGCTGGACTGTGAAGACCAATCGCGGCGACGCGCTGCGGGCCCGCTTCGTGGTGATGGCCAACGGCCCGTTACATCGGCCCAAGCTGCCGGGCATCCCTGGGGTCGAAGGGTTCAAGGGGCACAGCTTCCATACCAGCCGCTGGGACTATGACTACACCGGCGGCACCTCGGATGGCGGGCTTGAGGGGTTGAAGGACAAGCGCGTTGCGATCATCGGCACGGGTGCCACAGCCGTGCAATGCGTGCCGCACCTGGGCGAGTGGGCCAAGGAACTGTTCGTCTTCCAACGCACGCCCTCATCCATCGACGTGCGCAACAACCGCCCGACCGACCCCGAGTGGGCTGCTGGCCTGGAGCCCGGCTGGCAACAGGCGCGGATGGACAATTTCAACACCCTAGTCTCCGGCGGCTTCGCCAAGGAGGACTTGGTCAAGGACGGCTGGACCGACATCATCGGGAATATCCTGCTGCTGGCCCGCCGCAAGGCGGAGGCCGGAGAGGCGATCAGCAACCCCGCCGAGCTGATGCAACTGGCCGACTTTAAGAAAATGGAACAGGTCCGCGCGCGGGTGGACGATGTGATTCAAGATGCCAGCGTCGCCGATGCCCTGAAGCCGTGGTACAACCAGTTCTGCAAACGACCCTGCTTCCACGACGACTATCTGGCCACCTTTAATCGTTCGAACGTCCACCTGATCGACACGGCGGGCAAAGGGGTTGAGCGCATCAATGCCCACAGCATCGTTGCGAACGGTCAGGAATATGAGGTCGACTGCCTGATCTATGCCACTGGCTTTGAGGTCGGTACCGACTTCACCCGTCGCTCGGGCTATGAGCTCTATGGGCGAGGCGGCAAGACCCTGACCCAGAAGTGGGCTAAAGGCGTTTCGACCCTGCACGGCCTGCTGTCCCGCGACTTCCCCAACTGCTTCATCATTTCGAACAGTCAGTCGGGCTTCACTGCCAACTTCCCGCACATGATCAACGAACAGTCCAAGCACGTTTCTTATGTGCTGAAGAGTGCCAAGGATCGTCAGGCCCGCACCATCGAGCCCAGCGCCGAGGCCGAAACGGCCTGGGTGCAGACCATCATCGACCTGTCGATGATGCGCGAGGCGTTCTTGAAGGAATGTACCCCCGGCTACTACAACAACGAAGGCGCACCCGAGGTGATCGCTAAACAGAACGGTTCCTATGGAGCCGGGCCGGTGGCCTTCGTGAAAGTGCTGGAGGACTGGAGGGCTGAGGGCAATCTGCAGGGTTTGGAGCTCACGCCCTAAGCCGCCTGCATT
>JAYTWT010000251.1:0-22422 GCA_043743295.1 Alphaproteobacteria bacterium
CACCGTTGATCGAGTCGTTGCCCATATTGCCCTGGGCAAGGTCATTACCAGCGCCAGGAGCCAGCGTGTCGTCACCGCCGCCGCCGTAGTACGCATCGCTGGAGCCCGTATCACCGCCGTAGTTCGCGGGGCTACGGCTGTTGCCGGATCCATCCGCGTCAATGATCAGCGTGCTGCCGTCACTGAAGATAATTCTCTGCTCGGTCGATGTCGAGCTGACGGCCGTCGAGAAGGTCGCCGCTTTCCCGGTCGTGCCCGAGATGATCGTAATCGTCGCCGTCGTCGTTGCGGTCGCCGCATTGTAGCGAACCGTCGTGCGGTTCGCCGAATCAGCGGCCCCAAAGATCAGCGTGTCGGTGACTGCAAAGCTTGCTGCTTGTGCGTCCGTGATGGTCTCAAAATTGTAAATCGCCATTTATCTCTCCAGTCGTGTGTCACACGGACCCCCAGAACGCTTGACCCCCATCCCCGATGGAGCAGTCCTAGCGGTCCAATACCCAAACACCATAGCATGGCTACGGCGCAGGTTAGACGAGCCCAAGGGCAGACGTATCGGAAGCCTGCCTATTACGCAATACGAAAATGCCCCCAAAATCTACCAGTTCAGGGGTGTTGCACCGGCGCCGCTACTCCTCGCGGAATGCGTCTTCAAAGGTGCTGGTAATGGGTGAAATTAGGTAACTCATGACAGAACGATTGCCACCAACCACAGTCACGGTCGCGGGCATGCCGGGGGTCATTCGGACACCCTTCTTCAGTTTGCTGAGTTCTTTCGGTTCGATTCGCAGGTCGACCCGATAGAAGGCTGAACCGGTTTTCTCATTGTTCATACGATCAGCGCCCACCATCGAAATCTTGGCGTCCAGCGCATCGTTGAAGCGTTGATTTAGACCCGTCAGACGGATCTTGGCCGGCATGCCGATGCGCACCTCGTCGACATCCTCCGGACGAATCATGGCTGTGACGGTCAGCGGCACGCCGACGGGCACGACATCCATCACATTCTCACCCGCCGCCACGACGCCGCCGACGGTGAACTGGGTGAGGTTGAAAATGTGTCCATCGACCGGCGAACGGACCGTTGTCGCGGCGAGCGCTTCCTTGGCGGCCGTCAATCGCGGGATCACGTCCGACAGGCGCGACTGGCTGTCGCGCAGACCTTCAGCCGACTGGCTCTGGCGTTCATTGCGCAGTTGCGCCAGCTGCAAGCGGGTCTCGCCGACCTGTTGACGCAGACGGGCAATCTCCGCCTGCAGCGCACCGCGCCGACCCGCCAATTCCGCCATTGTGCGCTCATAGCGCAGGATCAGGGTCTTAGGCGCAAAGCCCTGCTCGTTAAGCTTACGATAGCCGTCCAGTTCCTCCTGGGTCAGCCGCTGTTGTTCGAGGATTGAATCATACTGCGCCTGCTGGCCGACAATCTGAGTCTGCTGCTGATCCACACGCTGGGCCAAGACCGCAGCCTGACTGGAAAACAGCTGCTGACGAGTAGCGAACAGGAACTGCTGATCGCGGACCATCTGCGCGAGGCCGGGCTCAGCCATCCGGGCCATAATATCCGCCGGGTAGGTCATGGACGCGGCGCCCAGGGCTTCGGCGGAGAACCGGCTGCTCTGGGTAATCAGGGTGTCGTACTGATTCTGGAACACATCGACGGCGGCGCGGGCCTCTCCGTCGTTGAACAGCAGCAGCGGCTGGCCTGCCCGGACGAACTGACCCTCTTGCACGAGGATCTGTTTCACCGTGCCCGACTCGCGATGCCGCAGCGTCTTACGCATCGTATCGACCCGGACCTCACCCATCGCGGTGATTCCGGTCGCCAGTTTGTCCAGCGAGGCCCAGGCCCCTAGGCCGACCACAAAGACACCGATGAAGATCGCGCCAAACACCATGGGCCGGCGCAACCGCTGGCGCAGATGCGGGTTCATCGGGCCCTGATCATCGCTCCCAAAGGTGGGAACGACGTAGCCCTGGTCGCGTACGGGCCCGAGATCCATTTTCATCAGCCGGCCTCCACCGCACGCACTTCGCTCGCTGCGGGCTTG
Source organism: Alphaproteobacteria bacterium (assembly GCA_043743295.1). Classification (GTDB taxonomy): domain Bacteria; phylum Pseudomonadota; class Alphaproteobacteria; order Caulobacterales; family Caulobacteraceae; genus Phenylobacterium. The sequence continues at coordinate 2,046 of JAYTWT010000251.1, forward strand.
ACCAAACGCGCCATGACCTGATCGCGCGGACCGAACAGTTCCACCCGGCCGTCACGCAGGACCAACATCTTGTCCGCCGCGCGGAACACCCCAGGCTTGTGAGAGATAATTACCACGGTCGCGCCGCCAGCCTTCATCGCGTCGATGGCCCGCATCAGCGCCTCTTCGCCTTCCGCGTCGAGCGCGGCATTGGGCTCGTCCAAAACGACAAACGGCGGATTGCCCAGCATGGCGCGGGCTAGTCCCACGCGCTGCCGCTGACCGGCCGACAGCACGGCCCCGCCCTCTCCGACGTCTGTGTCATAGCCCTTGGCCATGCGCAGAACCAAGTCATGCACCCCCGCAAGCTGAGCCGCGCGAACGACCTCTTCGTCAGACACGTCGTCGCGAAAGCGGGCAATATTGTTACGCACGGTGCCGGCGAACAGTTCGGTGTCCTGCGGCAGATAGCCGACGTAGCGCCCGAAGTCAGAGCGATCCCAGGTAAACACGTCCGCCCCGTCGAGGCGGACAACGCCCTGCAACGGTTTCCAGATTCCGACCAGCAGTCGGGCCAGCGTTGACTTGCCTGCGCCGGACGGGCCGATCACACCCAACACTTCGTTCGGGTTCAGCGCGAAATTGATGTTGGCGAGCGCCAGGCGCTGCATGCCGGGCGGCGCAAAGTTCACGCCCTCCGTCGAAAGCTTGCCCAGAGGGCGCGGCAAGGCTGTTGCAATCGATGGCGGTTCGGCGCGCGAGAGCAGGGCATTCAGGCGCAGGTAGGCCCGGACCATACCGTTCAACGGTTCCCACGAGCCGACGATCTTCTCAATCGGCTGCAGCGCACGGCTGGCAAGGATCATGTTGGCGAACAACAGGCCCGAGTGGATTTTGCCGGTCACGATCAGATAGGCGCCGATCGCTACGATCAGCACCTGCATGCCCATCCGGACCGCCTTGATGATGTCGTTGTACATGTTCGACGCTTCGGCCGCCGCTGCACCGCGTTCGATGGTGATGGCGCGATACTTGGCCCAGGCTTGGCCGAGCGTCGGCAGCATTCCCATGGCGCGGACGACCTCGCCGTTGCGTAGGGCCGCATCGGTAAAGCCATAGCTGCGCAACGCCGCATCATTGGCGTCTTTCAGTGCCGACTGGGTCGCTCGCGCCTGAGCGATGGCTAGTCCCAGCAGGATGAACGCGCCGATCAAAGTCACCGCGCCGACCAGGGGGTCGATGATAAACAGGGCGAAAAGGAACACCGGAATCCACGGCACATCGAAGATCGCCGCCGCCGCAATGCCGGTCAGGGATTGGCGAAACTGGTCGAGATCACGCAGCGCCTGAGCCCGAGAACCCGAATCACCGCGCACCGCAGCGTCGAATAGGCTGGTAAACACCCGGCCGGACACCCGTTGGTCCAGCGCCACACCATAGTTGATCAGGATCCGCGCCCGGACGTCGTCGATCACGCTGGAAATAGCGAACACGAATAAGGTGATCGCCGTCAAACTAATCAAAGTCGGCAGACTCTGGCTGGTCAACACCCGCCCGTAGACCTGATAGGTATAGAGCGGCAGCGCCATGTAGAGCAGGTTTGAGACGAGGCTGAAACCGAACGCCACCAGAGCAGGGCGGTAGCCTTCGCGCAGCGCACGACCTAGGACGTTGTCCGGCAGGTTCGTCAGGAACGTCAGAAACTTCATTTCGGCCAAACCGCCTCTTCAGACCTTGACGCCTGATACACCATAGTTTTCGAAAAAGGGTGAACGCGGGGCAAATTCCGCGTCGAACGGCCAATTTCGCTGAAAGGCGCGGCTAGATGCTCGCGCATCGCCACCTTGTCAATGCTGTGGTCCATCGGCGTCTCGCACGTGTTAAGGAGGGCCCTAAGTCCGGCTACAGCCTCAAGAGACCATGCTGAAGATCGCCATTGTCGGCAGCTGCATTACCCGCGACCTGTGGCCGATCCGTGGCGGCGGGGCCGAGCACCTGCTGTATATCTCGCGCACCAGTCTTGCGAGCCTGTTTGCGCCGCCGGTCGCCAGGTTCAAAGCGACTCGCAAGCTGCCGGGGGACCTGCACGCCCACGAGCATGGTGCCCTGGTCGCTGACCTGACCAAGACTGCGCTCGCTCGTCTGATGGTGTTTCAGCCGACCCACATCATTTTTGACTTTATCGACGAGCGTTTTGACCTGATCGGGGTCGGAGCCAGCCTGGCCGTACGCAGCGCCGAGTTGGAGCGGAGCGGCTATCTTGGCCAGCCGAGCCTTCGAAACGCACGGACCATTCCCAGACAATCGGCCGCATGCGAGCGCGCCTGGGTGGATGCGGCAGGGGCGTTTGCCGCTCTGGTGCGCGGCACGGAACTGTCTCGAGCGGTGTTGATCCTGCATTCCGCACGGTGGGCGAGCGAGCAGCGGCTGGCCGATGGGACAGCGGCGGCGATTCGCGATGTGGAGATCACCACCGGGCATCCCGCCGACATCGGGACCTACAATGACCTTCTAGAGCGCCAGGAAGCGGCGTTCCTAGACCGGATGCCGCCGATGCACATGCTCGACGCAAGCCGACTGCGTTTGGCCGATCCCGCACACCAATGGGGCCTCAGCCCCTTCCACTACATCGCGGAGTACTATGATGAGATCCGTCGTCAGATGGCGGGCCTGGGCCTCGGCGCGGCGTTCAGCGTTTTATCAGACGCGCCCAGTGTTCGAGCGGCGTGATCCCGGTGGCCACCAAATCCAAGCTGTGGGCGATGTAGCCCGCATTGGGAAATCCGGGCCGCGCCTCGGCCACCGCCCACGCGCCGCCCTCAAGATAATCGATTAGCGGATTGGTGCCCGGCGCAAGATCAGCCCCGCGCTGGGCGACATAATGGGCCAGATCAAACCCTGGGCCGGGGCTGCGCCCCTCGATGCCACCGATGACGACGAAGTGAGTCAGGGGATCTGAATCCATCGCCGCGACGTCCGGACTGCTCTGGAGATAGGCGGCGCCGTCGAACAGGGGATGCGGTGAGCGGCCCTCGCGCCATCCTTCGCTCAAATAGTGGATAAGTCCAAGCGGGGTAGCGTACCAAACTGGGTCGAACAGCGGGTGTGGACTAAGGCCCAAGCGCGCGCCCTCCCGAAGATAGTGTGCGACAGGCGCTTCGCCCGGCGACAGGGCGGGATGCTGGGCCAGGTAGTAACTCATATCGAACAGCGGATGCGGTGAGCGGCCTTCAGCGGCGCCCACCCGCACATAGTGCTCCAGGCTGGTCAGGCTGGTCGCCGCCAATGCTTCGGCGTTCTCGGCGCGATAGGTCGCCTCGTTGAATAGCGGCCCCGGCGCGCGCCCTTCGCGTCCGCCCCGCAGGAGATAGTGTGCCAGCGGCGCGATCCGACCCTTCGCCACGTCGGGGTACTGGGTCAGGTACCAGGCCTGATTGAAGAACGCCTTGGGGGCGGCGTTGGGGTCGGGGCCTCGGCGGACGTAGTTGAAAAGGCTGCGAACGCCTTCGGATCCCGGCTCTAGCCAGACCCCGCTGCGGGCAATGATTATCGTCTGGCCGATTGGCCCAAGCCGAGAAAGCATCCGGTCGAAGACCTGGCTGAGCCGATTGTGCCGGCGGGGTCTGGTCACCGCACGGCTCCGGTATGCGGCAAGCGCGGCGATGCCGAGTTGCACCCGAAGCCGAGCCCGCTGAGACAAAGATGCGTGCAGGGCCAGGGTCAGTTCGCTGCGGGTCAATGCCTCGCGCACCTCGGCCGCATGCGCCAAGGCCTGCGCGCCGTCCACATCAGCGTCTAGCCGCACAACTTCAGCCGTGACCGCGCGCGCTTTTGTCAGCAGGCTTGCGGCAGGGTCCAAAACCGAGGCAACATCGATAGGTGCCTGGATCGGCGTCATTGACCTTCGTGCTCCAGCCATTCTTGGAAACTGCCGCGCCGGGAGGCGAAGGGGTTGGGGAAGGCCTGTTGCAGGTCTGCTCGCTCGCGATAAAGCACGCGGTGGGCCTTGGCGATGGGCTGGCCGTCGTCGAACGTGCCAAACGCCCACCACCGCTCCGGAATAGTGGGGTCGGTGGCCGCAGTGATCTCCCGTTTGTACCAGGCCCAGATCTCATAGACCGGGAAATTGCGACCGGCGTAGCGGCGGGTCATGGCATCACCCACCGCGCCCAGCTTGGTGAAGTGCCAGAACCGCAAAGGTGCGCCATTGACCGTAATGCGACCATCTTTCTCGATCGCCACCTTGCGCTTCGACAGGTTCCAACTGGCGACGTTGTAACCGGGGTCGCGGATGATTTTGAGCCGGTCAAACAGAGCCGGGACATGGTCGCACCAGCGCTGATCCACAAACAGGCCGTTGGGCATGTCGTCATAGCAATAGTTCAGCAGGCGGTCGTTCCACCACTTGGCGAACCGGGCACCCTCGCCAGTCGTGCGAATCGCGACGAAGCCCAGGTTGAAAATCCCCGTGCGCGAGGCCGACAGATCGTTGTCCAGGATTGCGGCGTGGTCGTCGTTCGCATCGACCAGATGGGGCGTCAGAAGGATGTCGTGATCTTCAAGCCATTCCGTCAGCGGGTCCAAGCTGGCCAGGGCGGCGGTGTCCGGGTCCATATAGATGACGGCATCGAAGCCCCAACTACAGGCCTGGTGAAGGAACGGCCCCTTTACGGCCGTGCAGACCTCAACCACATCGTGCTTGAACAGCCAGCTGTCGAACTGGGGAATGCCAAGGTCGCTGGCCCAAACCAGACGATCAAAGGGCTCGTTGGCCGGCTCAAACACGAACCCTTCCGGAGGCCGGTCGGTGATCAACGCGGCCAGTTCCCAGTCGGGATGATGCTTGCGGAGTGTTTGGAACAGCACGCGCGCGCGGTTGAGATACGAGAAGGTGAAGCTGGAATAACAGAGGGTCTTCATGATCCGGATCGGCCCCTTTGGTCGCCTGGGGGCAGGTCCAGGGTCAGCGCGCTATAAACCAGATCATACAACATCGGCCGCCGTACCGTGTGCGACAATTGCAGGATGTCGCCGGTCTCGAATGCCGCCGTTAGCGCGGCCTCGTCGTCCATGACCAGTCCGTAGACTCCTTCGGCGACGAAGGCTGCGACATTGCCGGTGTCGGGACTGGTGATCACCGCGCAACCGGCGGCCACCGCCTCATAGGCCACAAATGAGAAGGTCTCTCGGCACAGGGGCCAGACGAGTACGACGTCGGCCTGGGCTCGCTCCAGCGCCACGCGCATGGCGTCTGGCTGACCCTCGCCCGCTGCGACAGATTCGAAGTCGACGGGTGTCGCCGGGTCCCGCCGCACGCCGAGGTGGAGAAACGTATAGCGCGGGTCATTGGCGAAGCGCGCGGCCAGGGCGCGGAAGATCGGCCAGCCCTTGTGCGGTACAGCCAAGCCCGCATAGGCGATCTTGAACGGTCGGTTGCGCGGCGGTGGCTTGGCCGGATGTCTTGGTGCCAGCGTCACGTGCGGCAGAACCAAGGTGCGAACGGCCGGCAGGTCGGTGGAAGCCCGCCAAAGGTCTAACGTCCCGGAGGATGGTGCGGCGACGGTTAGATTCAGACTCGCAAAAAGTGTTGCATGCCCGACGAGGTGACGATCGCGCCAGGCACCATAGATGCAGACCTGACAGGCGGCGCTACCCGGCGACGGCGCGCCGCAGTCGGCGACATCGTTGCGCATCAGATGGAACCCGGCGCAGAGACTGGCAAAATCATGCAGCCAGAATACGCCATCGCGCAGACCCAGTGCGGCCAGAATCTTGACGACCTCCCCGGGATCGTGGCCGAGCAGGCTATGGATCGCAAAGCTCCGCGCCGAGGCGTCAGGTCCCGCAGCCTCCTGTACCGCGGTTAGGATGTCCGGGAAGGTAAAGGCCCCGATCCGGCGGCCGTTCCAGATCACATCCAACAGTTCAGGTTCGTTGGCGGTCCGGATCACCACCCAAGGCCGCGCGCAGCAGAAATGCAGATGATCGCGACCGGCCTCTGCGACCCGCAACGCCTCGCGCCGGATGGCCAACTGGAGGCCCCCGACATTGGCCGAGAAATCATCATGGCTGAAGGTCACATGCAGGTTGCGAAGGCGGTCGGAGGCGCCGGCAAAGATGGAGGCTAGCGCAACGGGATCGCTCAGGTCGATCTTGGCTTGGCGCGTACCCGCCATCCGCTCAGTGACCGGCTTCAATCCCTCGATCACCTCAAAGCGGAACCCAAGCTCGGATTCAGGCGCAAATGCCTTAGGCCGACCGCTACGGACATAGTGCACCAAGGGATTGAGCCCGGCCTCCGCGACCCGAGGAAACGCCGCAAGATAGGTCGCGACGGAGAATGAGCGACTGGGATCACGACCCTCGCGCCAGCCGTGCCTCATGAAGTGCTCCAGCGCGCTCAGGCCGGAGGTCGCCACATCGGGATAGGTTTCAAGGTACCATTCGGTGTCGAACGCGCGGGCGGCGAGCGTCATCTCCGGGTCGCGCCGCCGGCTCAGGCGAGCAAACACTGCACGCAGCCCGCTCACGACGGCGGGTCTCTCAGAAGGTCAGCGGTTAGGCCACTGAAGGTTAGAGCATAGCGACGGGTTGTTCGCTGCGAGCGCGCCCAGGCCAGAGCCTCGCCGCTTTCAAAGGCCGCCGTAAGCGTTTGGGCATCCGCAATGACCCGGCCCCGCTGCGGATTGGCCGCAAAGGCCGCGATATTGCCGCTGTCGGGACCCGTGACGACCATCGCGCCTCCCGCTGCCGCTTCATAAGTGGTGAAGGAGAAGGTCTCGCGGCACAGAGACCAGATCAAAGCCACGTCGATGCACAGCTCATCGACCGCATCGCGCATGGCGTTCGGGTGAGCATCGCTGACCGTGACAGCGTGGAATGCGGCCCGACTGGCCGGATCGGGGCGGCCGCCCAAATGATGGAACACATAGCGGGGATCGTCGGCCAAATGCTCCGCCAAATCTCGGAATACCGGCCAACCCTTCACCGCCGTCGGCATGCCGAGAAAAGCAACGCGCATCGGCCCCTCGTCGAGTGGCGGGTCGACGACATCTCTGGAGACCAGCTTTGCGTGAGGCAGGACGACGCTGGCAGCGGGCCGCAGGTCAGTATGCTCGCGCCAGAACGCTAAGGTGGCGTCGGACGGTGACACGACGGTCAGGTCCAAGGCCTCGAAGAGTTTGGCGTGTGCCAGCGTGTGCCGTGACCGGTAGGGACCGTAGAGGCAAACACCACACGCCGCGCTGCCTGCTGGCGGCGCGCCACAGGGTACGACGTCATTACGCTGAAGGTGGAAACCCGCGCAGAGACTGGCGAAATCGTGCAGCCAGAAGACACCCCTGGTGACGCCGAACGACGTCAGGATTGAGAGTGTCGCCTCCGCCGCATGGCCGAGCTGGCTGTGGATCGCAAAGGTCCGCCGCCCGCCTTGCTTCAGAGTTTGGAAGGCCTCAGCCACAGTCTCCGCGCTGAAGACCCCGAGGCTTTGACCATTGATCAGAACACCGAGTGGGCCTGGGTCCTCCACGGCTCGGACCGTGGGCCAAGGTGCCGCAGGGTAGAGATGCAGGTGATCACGGCCCTGCGCCTGAACGCCGGCGCTTTCGCGGCGCACACAAAGCTGGAGTCCGCCTGAAGACTGCGCATAGTTGTCGTGGCTGAAGGTCAGATGGATGTCAGGGCCGAGCGCGTCGAGGCCAAGCGTCAGGTCTTGAGTTTCGCCGACCGCGATGGCCTGAGATGCCGCAACCGCCACCGCCAACCTTTGCACCATGGATTGGGCGCGCGAGATCACATCGAACTCGAAACCCAGGTCGTGTCGCGGCGTACGCCCCTCCGCGCGGCCACGAATCAGGTAGTGCGCAAAGGGGTTGAGGCCGCTCTGAGCCACGTCTGGATAGGCCTCAAGGTAATCGCGGAGCGAGAATGTGCGCGTTGGATCGCGCCCTTCAATCCAGCCCGTGACCAGGAAGTGCTCCAGAGGGTCCATCCCTGAGGCGGCGACATCGGGGTGAGCGGCCAGATAATAGGCGGCGTCGAATTCTCGAGCTACCGCGGCCACCGCATCACGCTCAGAGGTGACGGCTCGTCGAACTGGGGGCGCCGAACCTGGCACCTGATATCCCCACGGCGCAGGCGACCATTCGATAGACCGATAAAAAGCGCGCGCACTCCGCGAAGGCACGACCTCACGGCACTCATAGCGGCCTCGCGTCAGGTAGTGATGGAGCGGATCCACCTTGAGCCTCTTCACGTCGGGGTGGGCCAGCAGGTAGTCTGCGGCTGAGAACCAGGACGCAGGATCGCGCGCCTCACGCCAGCCCTGTGTGCGATAGTGCCACAACGCGTCCATGCCGGGAGGAATGTCGGCATAGACAGCGCGGTAGAACGCGGGGTCGAACGCCGTGGCGATCACCCGATGCATGTCTTCCTGAGTCGGGCGAGCAGGCGCTCGGCCCTGGGCGGCCATCGGTTTCATAGGTCCTGCAAGGAGCAACGGCGCTGGTTTGCATCAGATGCCACGTGCGATCAACCGCTTGCAGCGACCGCCCCGCGACCTTACCACGACCATCAACATGAGCCGCAAGCCCGCCATCACCGCCGCACCGCTCAAGCCCGGCAAGCCGCCTCGGACCGCCTATCTGGTCCTGGGCATGCACCGCTCGGGAACGTCGGCGGTCACCCAACTTCTGGCTCTTGCCGGTGCGAACCTGCCTGCCAACGTCATGCCGGGCGATGAGCACAACGCGAAAGGCTACTTCGAGCCCTGGAAGATCGCGATCTTCAACGACGAGCGCCTGCGCGCCGCCGGATCGGCCTGGGATGATGTCTTCGCCTTTCCCTATCCAGCGTTGCCTGAGACCTTGGAGATCGCCTGGGGCAAACGGGCGGGCGATCTCTTCGATCGCGAATTCCGCAAACGCACCTGGCCGCTGATGAAGGACCCTCGCGCCACGGTGCTGTTGCCGATGTGGCGTAGCGTCCTGGCGGACCGAAACATCGATGTCCGATGTGTGATTCCCGTTCGCCATCCCCTGGCCGTGGCGGGCTCGCTGGCGCGACGTGATGGGTTCGCGGCGGAAAAATCTATACTGGTGTGGAGCGCCTACATGCTGGCGGCCGAGGCCTACACCCGAGATCTGCCACGCGCCTTCACCGCCTATGACGCACTGCTGAATGACTGGCGCGGAGAAGCGGCGCGCATCGAAGCTGCGCATGGGGCCCCATTGCCACGGCTGACGGCGGCAGCCAGCGCCAAGATCGACCAGTTCCTGACGCCGGACTTACGACACAACACCGAGGTGCGCGGACTTGCGAGCTTAGGCTGGGCCGGCGAGATCGCCCAGCAGGTGTTGGACTGGTGCGAAGCGACCGCCCGAGGCGAGGACCCTGATCGCGCGCCGTTGGCACGGGCGACTGATCAGTTGGCGCGGCGCAAACGCGAATTCGGCATGCTGGTGTCGCCAGCCGCGCGCGACCTGGCCGCGGCGCGAGCCGACCTTCTGGCCGCCCAGCAAGAACTCGTCGGCGCGGGCCGGTTTCATGCCGAACTCCAGGGCGAGGTCGCGCGGCTGGAGGCCGGATGGCGTGCGGACCAGGCTAGGTTGAAATCGGCGCTGAGCTTGATCTCTGAGGTGGAAACCGAGCTGGATCGTACATTGGCGAAATTCTAAGTCCGCCGCAGCCGGGGATCGATGGCCAGGTAGAGCGCGCCGGTCAGGGCGGCTAAATCCAGGACATACAGATAGCGGTAGTCGCAGGCGATTGAGATCACAAAGAAGCTGGCGGCAAATCCCAGCGCGCCGACCAGGAGGCCAGCGATGATCAGGTCCGCCGGATCGCGACGTACCATCAGCAACATGAATACGCCGATAGCCAAGGCGGCATAGGCCACATGCGACATGGCGGGGGTTTCCAGAAACCAAGTCACGTAGTTGTAGATCCGCCCGTCATGGGCATCGGCGCGGCGGACCATCCCCAGATCGCTCAACGCCCTGGTCGTGCCCATCACGCCCAAATGTATGGGAAGACAGCGGTCGATCACCGGCGTCGCAAAGACCTGCTGGAACGCCAGCCACCGCCCACGTAGGTAGAGGTCTGGATCGCCGATGATCAGGCCGAACCAATCCGCCTGAATCGTCTTGCGGGAAACCTGCGGCAGGTTCTTCGCCAGCCAAGGATCAGCGGTCATGACGTCAACCCGCTCAGGCGAGTAGATGCGCTCCGCGTGGTCGCGCAGGTATTGGCCGACGCCCGGCGCGGCGCGGTCGATATTCGGCGTCACCCGGCCCGGCTGCAGCGCCGCCGCCGCGGCCAGATCGTAGGTTTGCAGCAGACGTATGCCTTTGGCACCCGCCCCGTCCGGCGCCGCGACGCCCTGCGGCTGGGCCACGATGCTGAGCGCGAAGGCCAGGACGGCGACGGACGTCAGCCACCCAAGGGCGGTGCGGATTGAAGATCGCCTTCCGGCGGCGGACGTCGCCCAGGCCAGGGCAAACGCCGCCGGTAGGGCCAGGATCAGGCCGTTCTGACGCAGCAGGCCAGCCACCGCGAATAACAGGGCGGAGACACCCAGGCCGAGCCATCGCCCCGACGTACCCCCGGTCCGGACACTGAAGGCCAGCGCCACGAACCCCGCGACGGCGGCGACGGCGAACATCACGTCCTTCCAGACAATACCCGGATAGACCAAGACTTGAGGCAGGGCGGCGACGCCCAGCGCCAACACCGCGCCCAGCCAATGCGTGCGGGGCCTAAGCGTCGGCAGCAACATCCAGCTTCCGAACAGCAGGGTACCGTTGAGGACCACGGCCAGGGCTGCGCCGGGCTGGATGCGGTCGAGGATGCCAAGCAGCCAGCCGAAGATCGCCGGGTTCCAGGTCTCGCGCAGACCAAACCGGCCCTCGTGCAGCGCCAGGACAGAGTCGACCGAAAAGTGTCCGGGCCAATTCAGCCAGATCATCCCGACGAGCGCGGCCAACAGGACCAACCGGTACGCCCAGCGCGGCGCAAACCCGTTCGCGGTCACTTCACGTCCTCGCCGGGCTCAAGATCATGCAGCACGGTCAGGTAGGGGTGGATCGGCCGATTGGGCACATTCAGGACATCGAAATTCGTCGCCTGAAGCAAGAACTGAACGCCTAAGATGACCGGCAAGGCGGCCAGCATGACGACGCCGGCTGATGCGGCCTGACCTGGAATGCGGTTGGCCAGATAGCTCAACGCATAGGCCACACCGAACAGCGAAAAGAGTAACCCGAACACGAACTCCAGGCTGGCGGCGTTGAAGTCGCGGACGAAGTATTGGCCGATGACCCGTTGGACGAGGTTGCGCGCGTGCTTGAGGGCAAAAGGGCCGACGATCCGCCCAATCCGGATGTTGGACACCTCATCGGCATAGCGCGCCGGCATCGGCACATCGCGGACCACGGCGCGCAACGTGCCCAGATGGTAGAGCATGTCGGTCTCGAAGAAGAACCGCCGAGACACCGCCTTCTGCAGCATCAACCGCGCCACATGCGCCTCGATGGCCGTGAAGCCGTTGGTCGGGTCGAAGATATTCCAGTAGCCGGTCGACAGCTTGGCCGCGAAACTAAGGATGGCGTTTCCGAACACCCGGACCGTCGGCATGGTGGTCAGGTGGCTGATCGAGGTGAACCGGTTGCCCTTGGCATAGTCGGCCTCACCTAGCAGGATCGGAGCGACCAGCTGGGCGGCATAGGCCAGGTCCATCTGGTCATCGCCATCGACCTTGACCATGACCTGCGCGCCACGACGGATCGCCTCAGCATAGCCCGCCAGGGTCGCGCCGCCGACGCCTTGGTTCTCGGCAAGCCGGACAACAACGACGCGCGGATCGGTGGTGTTGACTTCGATGAAATCTCCGGAGCCGTCCGGGCAGGCGTCGTCGACGCAGACGATGCCTTCGATCCAAGTCGGTGCGTTTTCGATCACCCGCAGTACGTGATTACGGACGCGATAACAGGGGGCCACCAGCCAAACGCCGGAGCCCTTCAGCCGGAGCGCCTGAGTTGCGCGGGCGACCACCGGTCGGTGGTCCTGAGGGTCAGTCTTGGTCGGGGTTCTGGCCACGAGGACCGGCTTACAGGCAACGTTGGACCGCGACCATCCCCACTGTCCTTGCGCGGCGATACCCCGCCTGTTACCTCCGCGCCTTCACTCGGGAGCGCCTATGGACTCGGCCACCCATATGCTGCGGACCGGGCAGCGCGGAACGCTGTCCCAGTTGCAGATGGCGGCGCGGGATCTTCAGGGCTCGTTCGGTCGCATCGGGCTGGCCTGGTCGTTGGCCTGGCACGACGTCGCCTCGCGTTATCGCGGCTCGATTCTGGGGCCCTTCTGGATCACGCTGTCCATGGGTCTGATGACCCTGGGGATCGGGTTTCTCTACGCCAACCTGTTCTCGATCGAGCTCAACATCTTCCTGCCCTATGTGGCACTGGGCATCGTGTTCTTCGCTGTGATGACGGGGACGATCAACGAGGGTTGCGACACGTTCGTGCAGGCGGCCAGCATGTTGTCGCAAACCAGCCTGCCGATGTTCACCTTTCTGTGGCGAACCGTGATCCGAAACCTCATCAATCTGGCCCACCACCTGGTGATCGTAGTGGGGATGCTGGTCTTCTACGGCTATTGGAAGACCGCCAATGTGCCCCTTGCCCTGCTCGGCTTGGTGCTGATGGTAGCCAATGTCAGCTGGCTCTCGCTACTGGCGGGGATCGCTTCGGCGCGGTTCCGCGATATCCCCCAGATCGTGACCTCAGTGATGCAGTTCGCGATCTTTATGACCCCGGTGTTTTGGCGACCCGGCAAATTCGGGGAGTTCAAGGTCTACCTGGACTTCAATCCCTTCTACCATCTGCTGGAAGCGGTCCGCGCGCCGCTGCTGGGCGCGCCTGTCCATGCCCATACCTATGTCATTCTGGTTGCCATGGTGGTCGGCGGCTGGCTGGCAACCTTCCTCATCTTTGCCCGGACGCGGCGACGGATCGTTCACTACCTATGACGGCAGCCTCCATCACCTGCACGGACCTGACCCTGCGGTTCCCGGTCTATGGCGTGGACGCCAAGTCGCTAAAGAAGGCGCTGGCCCGGGTCGTCGCGGTCGGCGGTCGGCTGGGTAGCCACGCAGGCGTCACCGACGTGACCGCGCTGCAGGGCGTGAACCTGGAGCTGGAAGCCGGCGACCGGCTGGGCCTGATCGGTCACAACGGGTCGGGCAAGACGACGTTGCTTCGCGCGCTCTCGGGTGCGTATGAGCCGGATGAAGGCACGATCGAGGTCAACGGACGTATCGCAGCCTTGTTGGACCTTAGCCTGGGGATCGATCCGACGGCGACCGGTTACGAGAACATCCGCCTTCGAGGCCGGATCGCAGGCCTTTCGTCGAAGGACATAGACGCGCGGATGGACGAGATCGCCGCGTTCACCGGCTTGGGTCCGTTCCTGGCGATGCCTGTGAAGACCTACTCCGCAGGCATGCAGGGCCGCCTGGCATTTGCCGCCGCGACAGCAGTGGAGGCCGATGTCCTATTGATGGACGAATGGATTGCGGTGGGCGATGCGGACTTCCAGAAGCTGGCGCACAAACGACTACTGAAGCTGGTCGAGCGGGCCGGGATTCTAGTGCTGGCCACGCATGAGACGCCGCTGCTCAAGCTTTACTGCAACAAAGTGATGCGGATGGACGGTGGCGTGGCCTCCGAGGTGGTGGACATCCGCAAGCTGGACCAGCTGATGGCAGCTTAGAGCCTGTCCGTTTCAGATGGAATCATCTGAAATGGACAGGCTCGTTTTCATACATTTAGAGCACGACGGGCGCTTGAACCGGCATCCACTTCAAGCTGTCGTGCTCTAGCTCTCTTCTGGTGGTTTAATGTGCCGGAACTGGTTCAGTAGCAGCAGGTCGTAGACCACCTTCAGCCCGCCGCCGATCAGCAGCGGCCAAGGAAAGACGTAGGCGGTCAGCAGGGCACCGGCCAGCGCCGGGCTGAGCGCCGCCGCCAGACTGCGGGGCACGTTGGTCACCCCCGCCGCCGCCGACCGCTCTCCTGGTGTCACCACCGCCATGACGTAGGAGGTCCGGGCCGGGACATCCATGCTGGACAGCGCCGAGCGGACCGTCAGCAGACTCAGCGCGATGGGCAGGCTGGGCGCGAATGCCGCAGCAACTACACAGAGGTTGGCCGGAATGTGGGTGAACACCATGGTGTTGATCAGTCCGAACCGCTTGGCGATCCGCCCTGCTGCAAACTGCGAACCAGCGGTCAACAGACCGGTCCAGAAGAAGAAGGCGCCCGCCGTCGCCAGCGAAAGGCCGAACCGATCAAACAGCCAAAGCGCTAGCAGCGACTGCACCAGAAATCCGCCACCGAAGGAGTCCAGGCTGAACAGGGCGGCCAACTGAAAGACCCGCTTTTTCGAAGGGCCAAGGCCGGTCTTTAAGGCAGACGCCTCGGCGGTTTCTTCCGGCAGGCACCGATAGAGCAGGAACGCCGCCACGCCGATCAGGCCGTAGAGGGCAAACGCCGCCTCGATCACCTGGGGTCGGCTCCACCCCAGACCCTCGGACAGCGGATCGACCAGGCCCACGGACAGGGCGCCCAGCGCGACGCCCAATGCACCAGCAACGTTATAGGCGGCGAAGCGGCTGGTCCGCTCGGAGTCCGGCCCGGCGTGAGCCATCATCGCCTGTTCCAGGGGTACGAACACGCTGACATCGCCGCTGGAAGGGTTGAGCGTGCCGACGAAGGCCACGATCAGCAGCGGCCAGAAGGCATGCGCCAGCGAGAACCCCAGCCCGGTCAGGAACATCAGGCCACAGCTCACAAGCAGCAGGCCACGCGCGCTAACCCGATGGCCCGCTAGACCCACGCCAAGGGTCAGAACTGCAGAGCCCAACATCGCAGCGGTCGCCACCACGCCGACCTGAAAGGCGGTAAGCCCAATACCAATCAAATAGACGGGCAACAGCAGAGCGGTGAAGCCGTCGCCGAAGCCCCTAAGGGCCCGCGTGCTCATCAGAAGCCGGGCGTTGGTCATGTGGCGCACCGTGTCACAGCTGCGCCGTCAGGTCTGGTCAGATCGGACATACCAATCGTCGACGTTGGAAAGACTCTCAAACTTGCGCTGAAAGCCCTTGCCGATCAGCAGGTCGTGGATCAGCTGGCGCTGGGCGGTATAATTATGCTCCACCGTGATCAGCCGTACATCGTAGGCCGCAAAATCGAAGTGCTGCAGGATGTCGAGCTCAGAGCCCTCGGTGTCGATAGACAGGTAGTCGATCCGGCGCGGCGCATTCCAGAACGCCAGCAGATCGTTCAGCGAGACGGTCTCCACCTCATAGCGTAGCCCGTCGATGCGGCTATCCGCATGTCCGTCGGCATTGGAATAGCTATCGATGGTGGCGTGCGCGGCGATCTGCGGCTGGTTGAACAACAGCGTCTTGCCGGTCTCAATCCAGACGCATCGCTCGTCGATATGGCAGGCGCGGTTGCCCCGCAGCGTAGGGTGCCAGACCCGAGCTGGCTCAGCGACGATGCCGCGCCAGCCCAACTCGCGCTCAAGGAACCAGGTATTGCTGAATTTCTGTCCGTCTGCCGCGCCGAACTCCACGAAGTAGCCGCCCTGCAGGGCACCCAGTTCATAGGCCACCCAGAGGTCCTGCAGGAACTGGCCGGAGCTCTGCATCAGATGGGTCAGCGCAAAGTCCATGAACGCCAAGCGCGCATCATCGCCCGGCTGGCGCACCTGATCGCGCAGGGGTCCTAGCAGCGCAGTGAGTTCGGCGAAGGTGAACTTGGCCATCGGCGGGTCTCGGCAGGTCGGTGAATTAGAGGGGCGTTGCTACACCTCAACCCCGTCGCGGCGGAGACCCAAAATCAGCATCCGTGCTCACGCGGCGGGCCACTGTTCCGGCGGGATGTCGATACCAGCCCGGATCAGAGAAGTCACCCGCGCGGATATCGTCGCGAACCTTCACGACGGTAAACATGCCGCCCATCTCCATATTCCCGAATGGCCCCTGGCCACTCATCATAGCGGCGGTATTGGCAGGCCCCTGGTGGCCGCCGTCGGTGTGGTCTTGGTGCTCGGCCATGCCGTTGCGCATCATCGGCAGGAAGCCGGGCGATATGGCGCGGATACGGTCGGCGACACCGGTCTGATCGACACCAGTCTGGTTTGGAATCCCGTGGCCCATGGCGTTCATCGTGTGGTGCGCCATATGGCAATGCAGCGCCCAATCGCCCGGCACAGCGGTAAATTCGATGTCGCGCATTTGACCCACTGAGACCAGTTCGGTGACCTCGCGACGCCATTGACCTTGCGGCCAGCGCCCACCGTCTGAGCCGGTCACCTCGAACTCGACACCGTGCAGGTGGATCGGGTGGTTCCACATCGATAGATTGCCGACGCGGATGCGAACTCGCTCGCCAGTGCGGGCGACCAGCGGCTCAATCGCCGGGAACATCTTCGAGTTGAACGTCCACTGATCGAATTCGACCATGATCGAGGGGTCGGGCCGCCAAGTGCCCGGTTTCAACGCCCAATTGTGCAGCAGGAAGGCGAAGTCACGGTCAATCCGCACCGCCTCGCCGCCGCGCGGGTGGATGATGAACAGACCCATCATGCCATAGGCCATCTGCGTCATCTCGTCGGCGTGCGGATGATACATATGCGTACCGTGCTGGCGAAGGGTGAATTCGTAGGCATAGGTTTCGCCCGGCGCGATGTGCGGCTGAGTCATGCCGCCGATACCGTCCATACCGCTGGGCAGGATCAGGCCGTGCCAGTGAACGGTCGTATGCTCACCCAGTCGATTGGTGACGAGGATCCGGACGCGGTCGCCCTCGACCGCTTCAATGGTCGGCCCGGGCGTACCGCCGTTGTAGCCCCAACAGGTCGCTTGGGAGCCCGGCGCGAACTCATGGGTCACCTCTTCGGCGACCAGATGAAACTCCTTTGCGCCATCCTTCATCCGCCACGGCAGGGTCCAGCCATTGAGCGTCCGGACCGGGGTGAAGCGGGCGTCGCGCGGAATCGGAGGTGCCTTCGCGGTCCGTGTCGGGTTCGGCTTGGGCGGCGGCATGGCCATTCCCGGCATGCTCGCCATGTCGTGCCCGGCGTGACTTTGCGCCGCTGCAGAGAGGATAAGCCCTGAACCAAGCGCTGAACCCAACGTCACGGCGGCGCCGGTCTTGAGGATGTCGCGACGGTCGATGGTCATTGGCCCGCTCCCGGGTGGTGGTGTTCGCTGGGCGTGGGTGCCTCGGGAGGTACCTTGCTTGGGTTCGGCAGAACTGGGCTTCCGGCCGGCATCTGCATCTTAGAGTGATCGTGGCCGCTGTGTGCCGAGTGATCCATCGCCGCGGACGGGGGCGGGGTCAGGTACTTGGCCGCTGAAACCTCTCCGGCCCGCGCCGAGGCGTCGCTCGGCAGACGACTGCCGATCAACCGGCTGAGATTGATACGCGCCAGCCAATAGTCCCGCACGGCCTCGATCAAACCCTGATAGGCATCATATTGCTGGGCGCGGGCTTGCAGCACCTCAAACTGGCCAATCAACGCGAAATTCTGTTCCAGCTGGCTCTGCGCCGCCACCGTCTCGCGTTCGGGTACCAGCGCGGCGCGGTAGACGCCGACGATGTCGCTCAGCACCCGCACCCGCTCTGCACCCATTGCCACGGCGTTGGCATTCGACAGTTCGATCCGCGCCAGTCGGGCGCGGGCGATCTGTAACCGCGCCTCGGCCCGCGCCACCCGTGCGCCGCCCTGGTTGAAGATCGGCAGTTCGAGATCGAGCGTCGGGCCCCTGATGACCGATCTACCGATTTCGCGCTCGCGGTCGTAGCCGATCGTCGTCGACCCGAGCAGGCGGAACCGGCGGGTGATCGATGCCGCGCTGGCGGCGACCGCAGTGCCCTGGCGCGCCGCGAGAAGTTCGAGGCTGGTGGTATTTGCAATCCGCTGAAGTTCGGCCGGATCATCTTCGGCCGCGATCGGCAGGGGCATGGCAGCGTCACTCGACCATTGAGTCCGCGGACCTGAAAGTCCGATCAGCGTGTTCAGCTCCAAACGCGCCAGCTGCTCGGCGACCGACGCCCGCGCCGCTTCGATCCCGGCCTGGCTGGCCGTCGCTTTTTCACGATTCAGCTGGAGTTGGGTGATGTTGCCCGCGTCGAAGAAGCGCTGCGCCAGATCGGCCGAGGTGCGCAGCGCATCCGCGACAGCCTTGCGCATCAGCGCGACCTGATGGGCCGCAACGTATTGGTACCAGGCCGATTCAACGTCCAACGTGACGCCCAGGATCGACGCGGCGACCTCATAACGCGCGCGCTGATAGTCGGCGTGCGCCAACTTCGAGCGCACCGGCAGGGTCAGCAAATCGACCAACGGCAAGGCGATGCCGGTCGAAAGCTGAGAACCGGGGCCGCCTTCAAGCGCTAAGCTCGACACGCTGATATGTGGATTGGCGACCTGGATCGCCTCCAGGACGTCAGCGCGTTCTAAGCCCAAATCGCCATAGACCTGTTGCAACTGCGGGCTCTTGAGCATCGCCGTCCGCACCGCCAGGTCAGCCGTCATCGGCTTGGCCAGCAAATCGGCCAGAGCGGCCTCGGTGTCGCCGCCGCCATTGTTCTGCCAACCAAGGCCCGCCGCACCACGCGCGCTAAGCAAACCCTCGATGGCCGGCTTGTCCTGCGAAACATCGAGCGTTGCGCAGCTTGCGAGCGAAGCGGTGGTCAGCAACAGCGCGACCGCGCGCGTGACGTTCTGCGTCCTTCGCCGTGTCGATGGGGCGCAGTTGCCTTGCGCCGTGTCGTGCGTCATCCGATCCTATCCTTGTCGCGCCTACTGATGGGATACGCAGCAGCCCCGCCCATCCCTTAACTGCGCTGGACGCTTGGTCTGAGCCCGCCCAAACATTGCGCCTTGGTGAGGCCGAGAAATGGCGCCACGCTGGCAACCTGTCGAGGGTCTTGGGGAGACGCGATATGGCCGAGGCCTATGATGTCATCATTGTCGGCTCGGGCGCCGGTGGCGGGATGAGTGCTTATCACCTGACCAAGTCAGGCCTGAAGGTGCTGATGCTCGAGGCCGGGCGCGACTACGACCCGCGCGTCGAGACCCCGATGTACAACACCAACGCCGAGGCCCCCCTGCGCGGCGCATCGACGCCGGACAAGCCGTTCGGCTTCTATGACGCCACGGTGGATGGCGGCTGGGAGGTTCCGAACGAGCCCTACACGGTGGCCGAGGGGTCCGAACCCTTTACGTGGTGGCGACCACGGATGCTGGGCGGACGCACCAACCACTGGGGCCGGATCTCGCTGCGGTTCGGGCCGCTGGACTTCAAGCCGCGCAGCCGCGACGGCCTGGGATACGACTGGCCGATCACCTATGACGACCTGGCCCCTTGGTACGACAAGACCGAGAAACTGATCGGGGTGACCGGTGCCGCGCCGCCACGCGGTCTGTTCAACACCCCGGACTCGCCGCCCGGCTGCCTGATGGAGGCGCCGCCGCCCCGGGCGTTTGAGATGTTCTACGCTCGGGCCTTTGAGGCCATGGGCATCCCGGCTGTACCGATGCACGGCGCGGTGGTGACCCAGGCGATGGAGGGCCGGAATACCTGCGTGTTCGCCACCCCTTGTGGACGGGGTTGTGCCATCGGGGCAAATTTCCAATCCACCACCGTCCTACTGCCGCCGGCGATGGCCACCAAGAATCTGACGATCATCACCAATGCCCTGGTCTATCAGGTCGACCTGGACAAGGCCGGCAAGGCCAAGGGCGTGACCTATGTCGACCGTATCAGCGGTGAGCACCGCACGGTAACCGCCCGGTCGGTGGTGCTGGCCGCCGGGTCGGGCGAGACCGCGCGCATCCTGCTGAACTCGAAGAGCGCCGCCTTCCCGGACGGTCTGGGCAACACCCACGGCATGGTCGGCCGCTATCTGATGGACAGCGTGGGCTTGGGCGTGCGCGGCCTGTTCCCGGCGCTCGAGAGTCTACCGCCCACCAACGACGACGGCATGAGCGTTGAGCATCTCTATGCCCCCTGGTGGGGCTATGACCGCCAGAAGGAATTGGGCTTTCCGCGTGGCTATCACATCGAGATCGGCGGCGGCCGCCAGATGCCGTCGATGGGCCTGGCCGGCCTGCTGACCGACGACGAGGCCAGCGTCGGCGATGCGCTGCGCACCAAACTGCGCGCCCGCTACGGCAGCGGCATCGGCTTCAACGGCCGGGGCGAGATGATCCCCAACGACGACTGCTACTGCGAGCTCGACCCCACCGTGAAGGACAAGTGGGGCATCCCGGTGCTGCGGTTCCACTGGAAGTGGGGCGAGAGCGAAACCAAACAGGCCGCGCA
>JAYTWT010000252.1:0-1533 GCA_043743295.1 Alphaproteobacteria bacterium
TCCCTCTCTGGGCTGCGCCCAGGGGGCGAGGAGGCGAACCTCTTCGCATCGCGGAGTTATCCGATAGACTTCGGTGGAGGGCGCGCTGGCACCTTCGGCAGCCCGTAAGTCTCCGTGCGTTCCGGTGGGACAACGAGCGGCGCTATGCACCTCAGATCGCCTTGGTCAGGACCACGAAATAGAGGTCCGGCGTGTTGGCGACGCCGAAGCGCGGGTCGGCGTGCGGGAAGGGCCGAGTTTCGCCGGTGGGGGCATAGCCACGCCGGACGTACCAGGCGATTAAGTCCTGACGTTGGGCGATGACCGTCATCTCCATCTGCTGCGCGCCGAAAACTTCACGTGCAGTGGTCTCGGCCGTCTCGAGCAATTGCCGCCCAAGGCCTCCCGCCTGACGATCCGGATCAACGGTGAGGAGGCCCAGATACGCCAAGCCAGGGCTCTTGCTGGTGATCTGCACGCAACCGCAAAACTGATCCGCCTCGATGGCGATCAGGATGCGGTGTGTTGCCCCGCTGATGACCTCAGCCAGCGCAGCCTCGTCGGTCCGTTGGCCATCCAGCAGATCGGCTTCATGGGTCCACCCCTTGCGCGCGCTGTCGCCGCGATAGGCGCTCTCCACCAAGGCGTGGAGGCGTGGGACATCGTCCAGGGCGGCGGTTTTGAAGGTCAGTGACATGCCGCCGGTCCTACGGCGTCAGAGGGATTTGGCAAGTGATGCTCGCCGGGGATGACGCCTACGTCTGGCTCTGATAGAGCCAACGCCATGAATTCGGTTCGGATGAGCTCGCGAATTATACGCCCGGCGTGACGCCGCCAGACGTTCGATCTAGCGCGCGCCGGGTTTACTTTTCAAACTGTCATCTCGGCCAACGAAGCGGCGTAAGCCGCGTAGGCCGAGCCGGGAACCTCCCGAGCCCAATGGATTAAAGTCATGGCCGACGACGCCGACACACCTTCACGCGACTACCGCGAAACCGTCTTCCTTCCGGACACCCCGTTCCCCATGCGGGCGGGCCTGCCGCAGAAGGAGCCGCAGATCCTGGCGCGCTGGGCTGATCTTGATCTCTACAACGCCATGCGTGCTGAGCGTCAAAGGGCCGGGGCACCGCTGTTCGTGCTGCACGACGGCCCGCCCTACGCCAATGGCGCGATTCATATCGGGCACGCCTTGCAGAAGACCCTGAAGGACTTCGTGGTGCGCTCGCGGTTCCTGCTGGGGTACGACGTCGACTATGTGCCCGGCTGGGACTGCCACGGCCTGCCGATCGAGTGGAAGATCGAGGAAGACCTGCGGGGCAAGGGCCGCCGCAAGGACGAGGTTTCCAAGGCTGAGTTTCGCACCCTCTGCCGTGACTATGCCGCCCATTGGGTCGGCGTCCAGATGGCCGGCTTTAAGCGCCTGGGCGTGATCGGCGACTGGGAAAACCGCTATGCCACGATGGATTATTCCAGCGAGGCCGCCATCGTCGCCGAGTTCCACAAGTTTGTGGCCTCGGGCCAGCTTTATCGCGGCTCAAAGCCGGTGATGTGGAG